>NZ_JCBANC010000005.1:0-159561 GCF_059760815.1 Achromobacter sp. 1012554356
CCTGCACTTCCATCAGGTTCATCGGGGGCGAGCCGATGAAGCCGGCGACGAACGTCGAGGCGGGTTTTTCAAACACTTCCATCGGGGTGCCGATCTGCTCGGGAACGCCTTGGTACATGACGATCATGCGGTGCGCGAGCGTCATGGCCTCGACCTGGTCGTGCGTCACGTACAGGCTGGTCGTGCCAAGGCGGCGATGCAGCTTCATGATTTCCAGGCGCATCGCCACGCGCAGCTTGGCGTCCAGGTTGGACAGCGGCTCGTCGAACAAAAACACCTTGGGTTCGCGAACGATGGCGCGGCCCATCGCGACGCGCTGCCGCTGGCCGCCCGAAAGCGCGCGCGGACGGCGGTCGAGCAGGTGGCCCAGTTCCAGGATCTGCGCGGCAATGTCGACGCGCTTCTTGATCTCGTCCTTGGAGAACTTGCGGATCTTCAAGCCATAGGCCATGTTTTCGAACACGGTCATGTGCGGGTAGAGCGCATAGTTCTGGAACACCATCGCGATATCGCGCTCGGCGGGTTCCAGCGTGTTGACGACCTTGTCGTCAATGACGATTTCGCCGCTGGTCACGGTTTCCAGGCCGGCGACCATGCGCATCAGCGTGGACTTGCCGCAGCCCGAGGGGCCGACGATGACGATGAATTCACCGTCCTTGACGTCCATGTCGATGCCATGGATGACCGGCACGTTGCCGGCATAGGTTTTCTTGACGTTACGGAAGCTGAGAGTAGCCATGAGTTATTCGTGTTCGGAGTCGTGTTCGGGTGGGCGCGCGGGGGGGGCGATCATTTTTCAGTGTCGACCAAACCCTTGACGAACCATTTCTGCATCAGGATGACGACCAGCGCCGGCGGGATCATCGCGAGCATGGCGGTGGCCATGGTGATGTTCCATTCGGTCACGCTGTCGCCGCCGCTGATCATCCGCTTGATGCCGATGACGACGGGGTACATGTCTTCCTGCGTGGTGACGAGCAGCGGCCACAGGTATTGGTTCCAGCCGTAGATGAACTGGATCACGAACAGCGCGGCGATGCTGGTCTTGGACAGGGGCAGCAGCACGTCGCGGAAGAAGCGCACGGGGCCCGCGCCGTCGATGCGCGCAGCCTCGATCAGCTCGTCCGGCACCGTCAGGAAGAACTGGCGGAACAGGAATGTGGCCGTGGCGGACGCGATCAGCGGCAGGGTCAGGCCCGCATAGCTGTTGAGCAGGCCCAGATCGGCCACGACCTTGTAGGTGGGCGCGATGCGGACTTCGACCGGCAGCATGAGCGTGACGAAGATCATCCAGAAAAAGAACATGCGGCCCGGAAAGCGGAAGTACACGACCGCGAAAGCCGACAGCAGCGAGATCGCGATCTTTCCGATCGAGATCGCCAGTGCCATGATCAGGCTCACGTACATCATGCGGCCGACGGGCGCGCCCGACGAACCGCCCGACGATCCGCCGAAAAGCGCCTGCATGTAGTTGTCCACGAAATGCGGACCGGGAATCAGCGACATCGGCGCCTGAGCGACTTCCTGCGCGGTCTGGGTGGACGCGACGAAAGTGACGTAGAGCGGAAATGCCACCATCGCCACGCCGCAGAGCAGAATGACGTGGGCCAGAATATCCAGCCAGGGACGGCGTTCAACCATTGTTATCAGCCTCGGACAAAATCAATACTGCACTTTGCGGTCGACGTACCGGAACTGTACGACCGTCAAGGCAACCACAATGAACATCAGGACGACGGACTGGGCGGCGGACGAACCGAGATCCAGGCCGCGGAAGCCGTCGCTATACACCTTGTAGACCAGGATCGAGGTCGACGTGCCCGGGCCGCCTTGCGTCGTCGTGTCGATCACGGCAAACGTGTCAAAGAAGGCGTAGATGATGTTGACCACCAGCAGGAAGAACGTGGTGGGCGACAGCAGCGGGAAGACGATGGTCCAGAAGCGGCGCGCGGGGCTGGCGCCATCGATCGCGGCGGCTTCGATGAGCGAACGCGGGATCGATTGCAGGCCGGCCAGGAAGAACAGGAAGTTGTACGACACCTGTTTCCAGACGGCCGCGATGATCACCAGGGTCATCGCCTGATTGCCGTCCAGGCGGGGATTCCAGTCCACGCCCGACTTGCGCAAGGCCACGGCCAGGATGCCGACCGAAGGCGAAAACAGGAACAGCCACAGCACGCCGACGACGGCGGGCGCCACGGCATACGGCCAGATGAGCAGGGTCTTGTAGAGCCCGGCGCCGCGGATCACGCGGTCGGCCATTACGGCGAGCACCAGCGACACGCCAAGGCCAACACCGGCCACCAGCACCGAAAACACGGCGGTGACGCGGAAGGAGTCCAGGTAGCTCTGTTGCGAGAACAGTTCCATGAAGTTGTCCAGGCCGACGAACTGCGAGGACAGACCGAAGGGATCTTCAAGGCGCATGGACTGCCACATGGCTTGTCCGGCGGGCAGGAAGAAGAACACCACGGTAATGATCAGCTGCGGCAGGAGCAGCAGATAGGGCAAGGTCTTGTGCCCGAATACAACGCGTTTTTCCATAGGGGGAACCCAAGGTACAGAAAAGCGGCGGTTGAAATAACCGCCGCCTGAAACCGCCATCGCGCATGCCGCGCGTGGCGCCCGGAGCCCGAAAGCACCGGCACTCATAAAAACACGATAGGCTTAAAGCCCCAGAAAAACCAGGGCTTTAAGCCTCGTAAGTCCTTGTCGCAACATGGAAAATGCCGATTGACAAGGCGGTCAGATCACGCGAAAGGGCGTTACTTTACACTCTTCTCGAACTTTTCCAGCAACTCGTTGCCGCGCTTGACGATGTTCTCGGCGCCGTCCTTCGGAGCAACCTTGCCCGAAACGATGCGTTCGATTTCAGCGTCTTCGATTTCGCGGATCTGGGGCAGGAAGCCCAGGCGCAGGCCGCGCGATTGGGCGGTCGTTTCGACGTTCAATTGCTTCACGCCGACTTCGGTGCCCGGGTTCTTGTCGTAGAAGCCTTCCTTCTTGGTCAGCTCGTACGCAGCCTTGGTGACGGGCACGTAGCCGGTCTGCTGGTGCCAGCGGGCGGCGATTTCGGGGCTGGCCAGGAACTTGAAGAACGCGGTCACGCCCTTGTAGGTTTCGGGCTTCTTGTTGGCGAAGACCCACAGCGAGGCGCCGCCGATGATGGTGTTCTGCGGCGCGCCTTGCACGTCGGCGTAGTAAGGCAGCGTGGAGGTGCCGAACTCGAACTTGGCGTTCTTGGCGATGTTCGCGCGCAGGCCGGACGAGCCGGTGATCATGGCGCACTTGCCGCTGATGAACAGCGAGTTGGGCTCGTCGCCGCGGCCGCCATACATGAAGATGCCTTCCTTGCCGAGCTTGGCCAGGTTTTCCAGGTGGCGCACGTGCAGCGGGGTGTTGATGGCGATGCGCGCATCCACGCCGCCGAAGCCGTTGTCCTTGGTGGCGTACGGCACGTTATGCCAGGCCGAGAAGGTCTCGAGCTGGGTCCACGACGGCCACGACGTGGTGTAGCCGCATTCCTGGCCAGCGGCCTTCAGCTTCTGGCCGGCAGCGGCCAGCTCTTCCCAGGTCTTGGGGGGATTGTCGGCGTCCAGGCCAGCCTTCTTGAAGGCGTCCTTGTTGTAGTAAAAGACGACGGTCGAGCTGTTGAACGGCATCGACACCAGCTTGCCGTCGGCCGACGAGTAGTAGCCAGCCACCGCGCCGATGAATTCCTTGGGATCGATCGGATTGCCGGCTTCTTCGGACATCTGCTGCACCGGCTTGATGGCGCCCTTGGCGTACATCATGGTGGCGGTGCCGACTTCGAAGACCTGCAGGATGTCCGGCGCGTTGCCGGCGCGGAACGCGGCGATGCCGGCGTTCATGGATTCACCGTAGTTGCCCTTGTAGATGGCCTTGACCTGGTAGTCGGGGTTCTTCTTGTTGAATTCCTCGACCAGGCCGTTGACGCGGTCGCCCAGCGCGCCTTCCATCGAATGCCAGAACTGGATCTCGGTGGCTGCTTGCGCGGAAGCGCCGGCGAAAGCCGTCATGATGGCGGCAAAGGTCAGTGCAATACGATGGGATCGCATAAAGGGTTCTCCAGTTGGGCGTGTTGCGAACGGGTTGTCCGGGCGCATGAAACACGACACCTTATGAATTGTTTGTGACAAAACCGTGACTTTCACATCACTACAAACGCCTGTCAAATTGCGCGTTTCATGCGCGAACGAACATTTCTGGGGTTTTTGCTGCCCGGAAGTGACCGTTTACAATTGCCGCCTATGAAAAACGAACTTTCGATTGCGTTCATCGGCGGTGAGGGCAGGGTGAGAGCCCTGGCCGCGCGCCCGGCCGGCAAAGTATGCGCCGCCAGGGACGTTCATGTCATTGACATAAACCAGCATGCAACGCGCGCATCGCAGGCGGGGCGGCCGACGGGCGCGCGAGCCCGTAATGGCCGCATGGTGCGCACCGCCGGGGCACTGTTCGCGCGCGCGACACGGAACATGCAAGGTGTTGCGGCTTCGACACGTCAATGGATGCAAGACAACGTCGCGATTGCGCGAATGGCTGCAGTTGGCGCAGTGCGCGGGCCGATCGGAGCGTGCCGCCAATGACACCGTCCGCCGCGCGCTTTCCGGCCATGACCCGCCTGCAGTTCGGCATTTCGGTGCTGTGCATGCTGGCTGTCGTGGTCGGCTCCAATATCCTGGTGCAGGTGCCGCTCAATGACTGGCTGACATGGGGCGGGCTGTCCTATCCGGTGGCGTTCCTGGTCACCGATGTGCTCAACCGCCGCTTCGGCCCGGGCGCCGCCCGGCGCGTGGTGTGGTTTGGCTTTGCCGCCGCCCTGGCCGTGTCCGTCTGGGTGGCCTCGCCGCGCATCGCGCTGGCCTCGGGGCTGGCGTATATCTGTGCGCAGCTCGTCGACATCCAGGTGTTCGACCGCCTGCGCGACCAGCGCTGGTGGCGTGCGCCGCTGGCGTCCGGGGTGCTGGGCGCCATATTGGATACGGCGGTGTTCTTCAGCGTGGCATTCGCCGCATCCGGGGCGCCGTGGGTCACATGGATGCTGGGCGACCTGGCGATCAAGCTGGTCGTCAATATCAGCATGCTGGCGCCGTTCCGTGCCCTGATGTGGAACCTGGCCAAGCCCGCGAACGCTTAGCCGCGTTCCGCTCCGTCTGCGCGAGGCCATGACTACGCGCGTCCGATGCTGTTTTAAGCCGGACGCGCGTTTTTTATTAATCCGCCAGACATTATTTGCGCGGTACGCAGTAAGTCCGGCGTAAGCACTGTATTTAAATGCGTTCTTAAACGCCGTATTAATGCGTTTTCATATAAATAGCCTAACCATAAATTCCAGCAAAGCGCCAGCGGACAACGCAGCCGGAATTGCGTTTTCTCCAACGAATTCACCGCATTACGCGAGCTATCCGTCACGAATAAAAGCCCCAATTGAAATATTGGGGATTACACGCAGTGACAGTATGACGGCTTGCTTTCAGAATACCGGCCACACCGTGTTTTTGCCCAAGAAGCCGGCGACGGGCAATGCGGACGAAGGGGTACTCTCCCGATAAGCCGTGTTGGACAGAGCCGCTCAAAACCTCGCTGGAGAACTCCGCATGAAGTTTCTGAATCGCCTTACCCCGGTAGCCATGGCGCTTGGGGCACTTGCCTTGGCTGGCGCCGCGCACGCCGCCGACACGATCAAGATCGGCATTCCCCAGCCCATGACCGGTCCCAACACGCAATACGGCGACCAGATCCAGGCCGGCGCGCTGACCGCCATCGAGACCATCAACGCCAAGGGTGGCGTCAAGGGCAAGAAGCTCGAACCGATCCTGATCGACGACGGCTGCGAACCCAAGCAGGCCGTGCCCGCCGCCAACCGCGTGGTCAACTCTGGCGCCAAGTTCGCCGTGGCCCATGCATGCTCGGGCGTTACGGTCGCCGCCGTGAAGGTCTACGAGGAAGAGGGCATTGTCGGCATCACCCCGGGCGCCACGTCGCCCCTGGTCACCGACACGATCAAGCCGCATTTCTTCTTCCGCACCATCGGCCGCGACGACCAGCAAGGTCCGTACGCCGCCGGCTACATCGCCAAGACCTTGAAGCCCCAGAAGGTTGCCGTGCTGCACGACAAGCAGACCTACGGCTCGGGCGTGGCCACGCAGGTCAAGGACGCGCTGGCCAAGGAAAAGGTCAACGTCGCGCTGTTTGAAGGCATCAACGTCGGCGACAGCGACTACTCGGCCATCATCACCAAGCTGAAGTCCGCGGGCGTGGACCTGGTCTACTTCGGCGGCTATCACCCCGAGCTGGGCCTGCTGCTGCGCCAGGCACGTGAACAGGGCCTGAAGGTTCAGTTCATGGGTCCGGAAGGCACGGCCAACCAGGATCTGGTGGCAATCGCCGGTCCGGCCATCGACGGTCTGCTGGTCACGCTGCCGGCCGACTTCACCAAGCTGCCGGGCAACGAAAGCATCGTCAAGGCCTTCAAGGACGCCAAGCGCGATCCGGACGGCGCCTTCCAGATGCCGGCCTACGCCGCGGTCCAGATCCTGGCTGACAGCATCAACGCTGTCGGCGAAGATCCGGCCAAGGTCGCCGACTACATGCACAAGACCACGTTCAACACCGGCATCGGCAAGGTCGAATACGATGCCAAGGGCGACCTGAAGGACTTTGAGTTCGCCGTCTATAAGTGGGACAAGGACGGAAAGAAGACCCAGCTGTAAACTCGCGATCCCGCCGGCGTGTCGCCGGCGTGTAGGGCCTGCTGTCTCCGTCTTGCCGTAATCCGCGTAGCGATGCGCCAAAAGCGCTGTGCGGCCGGCAAGGCGGCGCCGGCAGGCCCTTATAAAATACGCCCAGGTTTCCGGCTCCGGGTCTCGCTACCGGAGCCGGAACTATTTGGAGCAATGGAATCATGTCCGACCTCATACCCCAACTTACCCAGCAATTCTTCAATGGATTGTCCCTGGGAGCGATCTACGCGCTGATTGCCATCGGCTACACAATGGTCTACGGCATCATCGGCATGATCAATTTCGCCCACGGCGAAATCTATATGATCGGCGCCTATGTGGGCCTGGTCACCTTGACGGCAATCGGCACCAACAGCGGCTTGCCGACCCCCTTCATCATCGCGGCCATGCTGCTCGTTGCCATTACGGTTACCGGCATCTACGGCTTTTCGGTCGAACGCGTGGCGTACCGGCCGGTGCGCGGCAGTCCCCGTCTGGTGGCGCTGATTTCCGCCATCGGGATGTCGATCTTCCTGCAGAACTGGGTGGCCCTCGGCCAGGGCGCACGCGACATGGCCGTGCCCTCGCTGGTGTCGGGCGCCGTGCAGTTCCACATGGGATCGGACTTCGACGTGACCGTGCCGTATTCGCGCCTCATGATCATCGTGGTGACGGTGGTGCTGATGATCGCGCTGACGCTGTTCATCAAGTATTCCCGCATGGGCCGCGCATCGCGCGCCTGCTCGCAGGACATGCACATGGCCAACCTGCTGGGCATCGACACCAACCGCGTGATCTCGTTCACGTTCGTGATGGGTGCGATCCTGGCGGCAGTGGGCGGCGTGCTGATCGCCATCACCATCGGCAAGCTCAATCCCTTCATCGGCTTCCTGGCCGGCATCAAGGCCTTCACGGCGGCGGTGCTGGGCGGTATCGGCAGCATCCCCGGCGCCATGCTGGGCGGCGTGCTGCTGGGCCTGGCCGAGACCTTCGCGGCCGCCTATATATCGTCGCAGTACAAGGACATCGTGGCGTTCTCGCTGCTGGTCCTGATTCTGCTGTTCCGTCCCACCGGGCTGCTGGGCAAACCTGAGGTGGAAAAAGTCTGATGTCGACCAACAATCTCAAAAACGCCACGATGGCGGCCGTGCTGACGGCGGTCATCGTCACCCCGGTCTTCGGTCTGCAGCTTATCCGCCAGGGCGCGCGCACGTCGATGGAATCGAACTGGTCGCTGGTGGCGCTGGCCGCGGCGGTGGTGTTCGTTTTCCAGCTGCTGCGACCGTGGCTTGCCATACCGTTCAAAAAGTTGAAGACCAGCCTGCCGACGCTGTCGTCGGCGCCCGCCCGCAACCATAAGCCGCTGATGCTGCTGCTGCTTGCCGTTGCGGTGATCTGGCCGTTTTTCGCGGGCCGCAGTTCGGTGGACATCGCCACGCTGGTGCTGATCTACGTGATGCTGGGCCTGGGCCTGAACATCGTGGTGGGTTTTGCCGGGCTGCTGGATCTGGGCTTCGTGGGCTTTTACGCCGTCGGCGCCTACACGTATGCGTTGCTCTATCACTGGGGCGGCTGGAGCTTCTGGGAAGCGCTGCCGTTCGCGGGTGCAATGTCGGCGCTGTTCGGTTTCGTGCTGGGCTTTCCGGTGCTGCGGCTGCGCGGTGACTATCTGGCCATCGTGACGCTGGGCTTCGGTGAAATCATCCGCCTGCTGCTGATCAACCTGAATAAGATGACGGGCGGTCCTGACGGTATTTCCGGCATTCCGAAGCCGACGTTCTTCGGCCTGGAAATGACGCGCCGCCCCAGCACCGAGGGCGGAACGACATTCCATGAGTTCTTTGGGCTGACGTTCCAGAACCAGGACATGGTGATCTACCTGTACATGATGGCGCTGCTGCTGGCGCTGGTGACGCTGTTCGTCTCCACGCGCCTGATCCGCATGCCGGTCGGCCGCGCCTGGGAGGCGCTGCGCGAGGACGAGATCGCCTGCCGTTCGCTGGGCCTGAATCCCACGCGCATCAAGCTGTCCGCGTTCACGCTGGGCGCCATGTTTGCCGGCTTTGGCGGCGCGTTCTTCGCGGCGCGCCAGGGCATGGTGAATCCGGAGTCCTTCACGTTCATCGAGTCCGCGCTGATCCTGGCCATCGTGGTGCTGGGCGGCATGGGTTCGCAGGTGGGTGTGATCCTCGCTGCCATCCTGCTGACCGTGCTGCCCGAACTGGCGCGCGAGTTCGCCGAGTACCGGATGCTGATGTTCGGTCTGGTGATGGTATTGATGATGATGTGGCGTCCGCAGGGGTTGTTGCCCATGAAGCGTCCCCACGTGGAGCTGGCTAAATGAGCGAGGCATTGCTGAAAGTTTCCGGCCTGACCATGCGGTTCGGCGGCCTCCTGGCCGTCGACAGCGTGGGTTTCGAGGTCATGTCCGACGAGGTCTTTGCCATCATCGGCCCGAACGGGGCGGGCAAAACCACGGTGTTCAACTGCGTGGGCGGCTTTTATGCGCCAACGGCCGGTGAAATCGTCATGGACGGCAAGCCCATCACGGGTCTTGCCAGCCACAAGGTGGCGCGCCATGGGCTGGTGCGCACGTTTCAGAACGTGCGCCTGTTCAAGCAGCTGACGGTGCTGGAAAACCTGCTGGTCGCGCAGCATACGCAGGTCGAGTCCCGGCTTCTGCCGGGTCTGCTGAAGACCAAGGGCTATCGCCAATCCGAATCCGAGGCGCTGTCGCGTGCGGCGCAATGGCTGGATTTCATGGGCCTGCGCGAGTTCGCCAACCGCGAAGCCGGCAACCTGGCCTATGGCCACCAGCGGCGCCTGGAAATCGCGCGCTGCATGATCACCAAGCCGCGCCTGCTGATGCTGGATGAGCCGGCCGCGGGTCTGAATCCTCAGGAAAAACGCGATCTGCAATCGCTCATCGACCAGCTACGCCGCGAATTCGGCGTGGCGGTGCTGCTGATCGAGCACGACATGAGCCTGATCATGGGCATTTCGGACCGCATTCTGGTCATGGAACACGGCAAGCCCATCACGACCGGCACCCCCGAGCAGGTGCGCAACGACGAGCGCGTCATCAAGGCGTACCTGGGGGAGGAATGATGCTGAAGCTGGAAAACATACACACGTACTATGGCGCCATCCAGGCGTTGAACGGCGTGTCGGTGGACGTCAACCAAGGCGAGATCGTCACGCTGATCGGCGCCAACGGGGCGGGCAAGACGACGCTGCTGATGACGGTCTGCGGCAATCCGCGGGCGCGCGAAGGCAAGATCACGTTCGAAGGCGAGGACATCACGAACAAGGACACGCACCACATCATGCGCAGTGGCATTGCCATTTCGCCTGAAGGACGGCGCGTGTTCAAGGACCTGACGGTCGCCGAGAACCTGATGATGGGCGGCTTCTTCTCCAAGCGCGACCAGATTGAGGCCGGCATTGACCACGTCTACGGTCTGTTCCCCCGTTTGAAGGAGCGCGCCAGCCAGCGCGCGGGCCTGATGTCGGGCGGCGAACAGCAGATGCTGGCCATCGGCCGCGCGCTGATGACCCGGCCGCGCCTCTTGCTCCTGGACGAACCGACGCTGGGCCTGGCTCCGCTGGTGATCGCCCAGATCTTCGACATCATCCGCGAGATCCGCGAGCAGGGCGTGACCGTGTTCCTGGTCGAGCAGAACGCCAACAAGGCACTGGGCGTGGCGGACCGCGGCTACGTGCTGGAAAACGGCCGCGTGGTACTGCAGGACACCGGCGCCAACCTGCTGGTCAACGACAAGGTGCGCAAGGCGTACCTGGGCGGTTGACCTCTTCCCCGCGAAGGAAGCAGGCGCATCGAAAGATGCGCCTTTTTTTTGTTTGGCGGTGGGAATGCGTAGCGGCCGGTGTCTGACACCCTCGAAGCACGGCGGCTGACCCGGGGTTATCGCGCTTGGGTGTCAGACACCTCGTTCAGCGGCACTTCGCGTAGCGGCCGGTGTCTGACACCCTTGAAGCACTGCGGCTGACCCGGGGTTATCGCGCTTGGGTGTCAGACACCTCGTTCAGTGGGACTTCGCGTGGCGGCCGGTGTCTGACACCCTTGAAGCACTGCGGCTAACCCGGGGTTATCGCGCTTGGGTGTCAGACACCTCGTTCAGCGGGACTTCGCGTGGCGGCCGGTGTCTGACACCCTTGAAGCACTGCGGCTAACCTGGGGTTATCGCGCTTGGGTGTCAGACACCTCGTTCAGCGGCACTTCGCGTAGTGGCCGGTGTCTGACACCCTTGAAGCACTGCGGCTAACCCGGGGTTATCGCGCTTGGGTGTCAGACACATCATGCCCCTCACGCGGCGATCCGTTCCGCGGGCTGGTCGGCCTGGTAGTGCGCGATGGCGGCGCGGGCAAGGGCGTCGATGGAGTCGGTGAGGGTCACGCCCAGGCTGGGGCGCAGGGCGTGGGGGACGGCCAGGGGCAGTTCCGTGCAGCCCAGCACCACGGCGTCGGCGCCGCGGGCCTTCAGGCGGGCGATGCATTCGGCGGCGGGCGCGAAAGCGTCTTCGAGCTGGTTTCCCTTGACGGCGCGGATCGAGCCCATGCAGAAGCGTTCGACTTCGTCGTCGTCAGGCACGATGCACTCGTAGCCTTGGGCTTCGAGGTGCCGCTGGTAGAGACCGAGCTTGAGCGTGGCAGCGGTGCCCATCAGGCCGATGCGGCCGCTGGGCAGGCCGAGCCGGCGCAGGTCTTCGATGACCGCCTGGATGATGTGCAGCACCGGCAGTTGCGTGGACGCGGCGATCTCGTCGAACCACAGGTGGGCGGTGTTGCACGGAATGGCGATGAGCTGGGCGCCGGCCTGTTCCAGGAAGCGCACGCCATCAACCATGTGGGGCAGGGGGCTTTCTCCGCCGGCCATGTAGGCGCTGGACCGGTCAGGAATGCGGGGATCGTTGCGCAGCAAGGTGGGAATGTGTTGCTGGTCAACCGTGGCGGGCGTCAGCGCCGCCAGGCGAAGGGCAAAGGCCGCGCCGGCCATGGGGCCCATTCCGCCCAATACACCCAGGTAGCAGCCCTGGGAAAACGTCTTCACTTTAGGTACTCCGTGCTCATGCATCACCGGGCGTCAGGACATGGCCCGGGCGTTCGGTGCCCGTCCGTTCCCCGTCCCAGACCTGCCTGCCGTTGACCCACACGGCGTGGATGCCCCGGCTTGCCTGAATGGGCGCTGAAAAAGTGGCCGCGTCGGTGACGGTGGCGGGATCGAACAGCACCAGGTCAGCATGATACCCCTCCCGGAGCAGGCCGCGCCGGGCGACGCCGTACTGGGCCGCGGCCAATCCCGTCATCTTGTGGATGGCGGACTCGAGCGACAGCAGGTTCTGTTCACGCACCATGGTGCGTAGCACGTTCGTGAACGTGCCCCATTGGCGGGGGTGCGGATGCGGGTCGAAGGGCAGACCGTCCGAGCCAACCATGGTCAGCGGATGGGCGAAGATGCGTTTGACGTCCGACGGGTCCATCAGGAAATAGATGGCGCCGGCCGGGGCCAGCCGGGCGACGGCGGCTTCGTCGTCCAGGCCCAGTTCGGCCATGACGTCGCTGAAGTCGCGGCCCGTGGCCTCGGGATAGCCTTTGGACCAGGTGATCATCGTGCGGCTGGCGAGCCGCGCGCGGTCCAGCCGCAGCATGGTCGACGTCGCGGGGTAGGGATGGCAGTCCAGGCAGACGGGCTGAGCGGCCGCGGCGCGGCTGATGAGGTCCAGCGTTTCGCGGGTGCGGCCGTGATTGCGTTCGCCGGCCAGCTTGTGATGCGAGAACACCACGCGGGATTCGGTTTCGCGGCCGATGAGCAGCGCCTCTTCCATGGCGGGCACAATGTGGTCGGCCTCGTCGCGCAGGTGCGTGGCGTAGATGCCGGCGCGGCCGCGCAGCGGTTGGCACACGTCGATGATCTCGTCCGTGGGCGCGGCGCTGGCCGGCGGATAGAAGGTGCCGGTCGATACGCCGAACGCGCCGGCGTCCAGCGCTTCCTGCATCAGGTCGCGCATGGCGGCCCGTTCGGCGTCGTTGGCCGCGCGCGAGGTGTCGTCCATGACGGCGACGCGCAAGGTGGTGTGACCCACCAGCGGAATCACGTTGACGGCCGCCGGCGTGTCGCGCAGGGCGTCCATCCAGGCGCGGAAGGTGCCAAAGCGGAACAGCGCTGGCGGACCCAGCAGATCGAGCGGCTGCGGGACCTGCGTGCGCGCGAGCGGCGCCAGGCTGATGCCGCAGTTGCCGGTGACGACCGTGGTGATGCCTTGCGACACCTTGGGCAGCATGTCGGGATGCGCCAGCAGGTAGCCGTCGTCGTGGGTGTGCGAGTCGATGAATCCCGGCGCCAGGACCTGGCCCCGGCCGTCGATGACCGGCACGCCTGCGGGATGGGCAAAGCTGCCCACCGCCGCGATGTGCCCGCCGCGGACAGCCAGGTCGCCGTGGGTGGCGGGCCCGCCCGAGCCGTCGATGAGCGCGGCGCCCGCGACGATGAAGTCAGCCTGCAAGGTGTCTGCCGTCATGAAGAATGCTCAGTCCAGTTTTTCGATGCCGGCGGTGTCGATGATCTGCTGCCACTTGGCGGTTTCGCGATCGATCAGCTTCTTGAAGTCCGCCGGGGAGCCGGTGGCAGGTTCCGCTCCCAGCGTGGCCAGGCCCTGGCGCACTTCCGGCGCTTGCAGCGCCTTCTGGATGGCGGCGTTCAGCGTCGCCACCACGTCGTCGGGCGTGCCCTTGGGCGCGACCACGCCGCCCCAGGCGACGGTCTCGTAGCCCTTCAGGCCGGATTCGTCCAGCGTGGGCACGTCGGGCATCAGCGACAGGCGCTTCAGGCTGCTGACGCCGATGGCGCGGACCTTGCCGCTCTTGACCAGCGGCGCGGCCTCGGACGTGTTGACGAACAGGTAGTCCAGGCGGCCGCCCAGCAGATCCTGGATGGCGGCGGGGCCGCCGTTGTACGGGATGAACATCACGTCCAGCTTGGCCATGCTCTTGAAGAGCTCGCCGCCCATGTGGCCGGTGGTGCCGACGCCCGATGCGCCATAGGACAGACGGCCCGGCTCCTTGCGGGCGCGGTCGATCAGTTCCTGCACGCTGTTGACGGGCGAATCGGCCGGGACGATCAGGGCGTTGTACAGGTCGAACATGTGGGCGACCGGCGTCAGGTCCTTGTCCACGTCGTACGGCAGGCGCTTGAACAGCGAGCGGTTGACCGCCAGCGTATTGATGTTGCCGTAGCCGACCGTGTAGCCGTCCGGGGCTGCGCGCTTGATGAGCGCAATGCCGATGTTGCCGGCAGCGCCAGGGCGGTTTTCGACGACCATCGTGGCGCCGGTGTCCCGGGCGATCTGCGTGGTGATCAGGCGCGACAACACGTCGGGCGAGCCGCCAGCGGCGGAAGGCACCACGAAGGTGATCGGCTTGTCGGGATAGCCGGCGGCCGAGGCGGCGCCGGCAAAGGCGACGCTGAGCGCCGCCATGGAAAGACTGCGAAGGAGCGCGCTGCGCATGGTGGATTTCCCCTGGTTTTGTTTTGTGGAGCGGGCAGATTACACCCGGCCATGCGGCACTGCGTCATCGAAAAATGTCTCAAACCTATAATCCCCCGTTATTGGAAAAGGGGAAAAAAATGGAAGCCGATGGGTATGCCGACGAGGTCGGGCCGAGCGCCGGGCGGCCGCTGAACCTGCGCCAGATCGAGGTGTTCCGAGCCATCATGATGGCCGGCTCGATCAGCGGGGCGGGGCGCATGCTGCATGTGTCGCAGCCAGCGGTGAGCCGGGTGCTGGCCCTGACGGAAAACCGCCTGGGCTACCGGCTGTTCGAGCGCGTCAAGAGCCGGCTGTCGCCCACGGCCGAGGCCCGGCGCCTGTATGCCGAGGTCGAGCAGGTGTATGGCGGTATCCAGCGCGTGAACGACCTGGCCGCCAGCCTGGGGCAGTCGGGCGCGGGCATGCTGAAGATCGTGGCAAGCGCCAGTTTCGGGCAGCGCCTGATCCCCATGGCGCTGGAGCGGTTTCGCGGACGCAATGCGGGCGCGCGGGTCGATTACCGGAGCGTGACGTTCGACGAGCTGGCGGCGTACTTTCTGTCGGGACAGGCGGACATCGGCATTTCCATGCAGCCGCCGGATCATCCGAACCTGACGTCGGTCCGGCTGGCGCGCGTGCCGGTGGTGTGCGTGCTGCCGCCCGGGCATCCGCTTGCCAGCCACGACGCGGTGCGGCCGGAAGACTTTTCGTCGGCGGCGTGGATCGGCTACCCGCGCGATACGCCGCTGGGACGCGCGCTGCAGCCGTTCTTCGGCGAAGGCCCGCACTGCGCGGCGGCGATCGAGGTGCATTCGCCTGTGACCGCCTGTTCCTTCGTGCAGCAGGGCCTTGGACCGGCGCTGGTGGATGCCTGGTGCGTCACGCCGGATCAGGCCGCGCACATGGCGCTGCGTCCGATCACGCCCGAGGCCAGCGTGGAGATCTGGGCGACGCATTCCAATCTGAGCGCGCCGCCCTTGCTGGCGCGGCGCTTTCTGGCTGCGGTGAAGAAGATCCTGGAGAGCGACGCGCTGCCCGGGGTGACGCCGGAATAGGACTTCCGTGCGTCAGCCGGGCAGCGCAGCCGCTTACAGTCCTTCGGCCTGCAGCGCGGCCTTGACGCCGGCGTTGGCCTGCATGCGCTCGAAGAACGCGGACAGGTTGGAAAGGCCGGACAGGTCCACTTCCTTGGCGTGCGCCCAGCGCAGCACGACGAACAGGTAGGCGTCCGCGACCGAGGGCGCGGCGCCTGCCAGATAGGACTTGCCCGCCAGTTGCGTGTCCAGTTGCGCGAACAGCTTGGTCAAGAGCGCCGAGGCCGAGGCGGCCAGTTCCTTCTGCGCGCCTTCGTCCTTCAGGTAGCGCTGCGCGCCGAAAAGCAGCGAGAACGTCTTGTGGACGTCGGAGTTGATGAAGCCGACCCAGCGGCGCACTTCGGCGCGTGAACGCGCGGTGCCGTCGCCCAGCAGCGTGCTTTCGGGCGCCTGTTCGGCCAGGTACTCCAGGATGGATACGTTCTGCGTGATGGCCCAGTCGCCATCGGTCAGTGCAGGCACGGCGCCCAGCGGATTGATCCGCAGAAACTCGGGCTCCTTGAGCGCCTCGCGGCTGAGTTTGTGCGTTTCATACGGCTTGCCGATCCACTCGAGCACGATGTGGGAAGCGAGCGAGCACGCGCCGGGCATGTAGTACAGTTTCATCTGTCGGAGACTCCTGGAAGGAAGAACGGGAGATCTCCCGTCCGTGGGCGCTATGGTACGCCAACCGGGTATGCCATTCGCGAGTGGTCCCGCGTCTCTCCGTCATGCCTTCCGCGCCCGCTTTTCAATCTGTCGCCGCCGGAGATGTCCATGCAGTCACGCACCGCCGCGAGCACGCGCGCAATTCCCTTTCTCTTGTCCTTGACCCTGGTTTGCGCCGCCGCGCCCGCGATCGCGCAAGCCTCGCAGGAACCGCCCTCGGCGCCTGCGCGCGTGATGCCCGTTGTCGGTGGCCTGGACCATCCCTGGTCCATGGCGTTCCTGCCCGACGGCGGCATCCTGATCACCGAACGACCGGGGAACCTGCGGCTGTTGCGTACGCCCGGCGGGTTGTCCAAGCCGCTGACCGGTGTGCCCAAGGTCGCCGCGCGCGGCCAGGGTGGCCTGCTGGACGTGGTGCTGTCGCCGGACTTTGCGACCGATCGCTACGTGTATCTGTCGTATGCGGAGTCGGACGGAGACAAGAGCGGCACGGCCGTGGGACGCGGCCGGCTGGCCGACGATGCCAGCGGGCTGGAAGACTTCAAGGTGATCTTCCGCCAGGAGCCCAAGCTGTCGTCCGGGCTGCATTTCGGATCGCGCCTGGTGTTTGACGGCAAGGGCTATCTCTACATTGCGCTGGGCGAGAACAACCAGCGGCCCACGGCGCAAGACCTGGACAAGTTGCAGGGCAAGGTCGTGCGGCTCAAGGCCGACGGCGCTCTGCCAGACGACAACCCCTTTGTGGGCAAACAGGGCGCGCGGCCCGAGATCTGGTCGTACGGCCATCGCAATCCGCAAGGCATGGCGCTCAACCCGTGGACCGGCGAGCTCTGGGAAAACGAACACGGGCCGCGCGGCGGCGACGAAGTCAACGTGGTGCAGCCGGGCAAGAACTACGGCTGGCCGCTGGCGACCTACGGCATCAACTATTCGGGCCTGAAGATTCCCGAGGCCAAGGGTGAGACGCTGCCGGGAATGGAATCGCCGATCTACTGGTGGCCGAAGTCGCCCGCCATCAGCGGCATGGCGTTCTATGACGCCGACCGCTTTCCGGCCTGGCGCAATTCGCTCTTCATCGGCGCGCTGGGCAACCAGAACCTGATGCGCCTGACCGTCGACGGCAATCGCGTGGTCGAGAAGGAAAGGCTGCTGGTTGACCGCAAGCGCCGGATCCGCGACGTGCGGCAGGGGCCGGACGGTTATGTGTATGTGCTGACTGACGCTTCGCCGGGCGAACTGCTGCGGGTGGCGCCGGCTGAAACAGGAGGGTGATCGTCATGAAGACGTATGAACTCATCGGGTCCGCGGGCTGCGGCTCCGCCATCGTCGAGATGGCGCTGGTGCTGGCCAATGTGCCGCACGTGCTGACGGACGTGCCTTACTTGAAACCCGGTCCCGAGCGGGACCGGTTGCTGCATCTGAATCCGCTGGGGCAGGTGCCTACTTTGATCCTGCCCGACGGCGAGGTCATGACCGAAAGCGCGGCGATGATCCTGCACCTGAACGACGTGGCGCCGCAGGCAGGTCTTGCGCCCACGGCGGACAAGCCGGAACGGGCGCGCTTTCTGAATCTGCTGGTGCGGATCGTGGCGGCGGTCTATCCCACCTTCACATACGGCGACGATCCCGCGCAGTGGACGACGCCAGGCGATGCGGTTGACCTGCTGCGCGAGCGCGTCCACACGCGCCGCGCCGAGCTATGGCAGGAACTGGAACGCCAGGCGGGCGCGCCGCACATGCTGGGGCGGCGGTTTTCGGCGCTGGACCTGTATGTGACGGTCATGACGCATTGGCGCCCGGGTCCCTCGTGGTTCAGTGCGATGTGCCCGGCATTGACTGCGGTGGCGCGCGAAGCCGCGATGGAACCCAATGTGGCCAAGGTGTTGCAGCGGCACTTTCCGCCGCCCAGCGAATAACGCGGGCGGCCGGGCAAGGCAGCGTCAGGTGGCGGCACGCCGGCGCGATTTGCCTCGCGCCTCGCGCAAGGCGATGTACACGCCGCTGCCCGCAATGAAAACGGCGCCCAGATACGCATAGGCGTCGGGCGCCTCGCGCCAGAATATCCAACCCAGGATCGTCGCCCAGACCAGGCCCGTGTAGTCGAAGGGCGCCACGACAGAAGCCGGGCCGATGCGGAATCCCTGCGTGATCAGCGCCAGCCCCAGCGTGCTGAACAGCGCCACGCCACCGAAATAAGGCAGGTCTTCGACGGCCGGCGCGCGCCACACCCACGGCAGTCCGATCGCGCTGCACACCAATTGCCCCAGCACGATGTAGAACGTGGTGGTCAGCATGCCTTCGGCGCGGTTGATACCGCGCGCCGTGATCATCATGACGGCGTAGAGCAGGGCGGTGGTCAGCGGCAGCAGGGTGGCGGCCTGGAAGGCCTGCGTGCCCGGGCGCACCACGATCAGCACGCCCGCAAAGCCCGCCAATACCGCCAGCCAGCGCTTGCCGTCGACGCGTTCCTTAAGGATCAGCACCGACAGCGCGGTGACGAACAGCGGCGCGGCAAACGCGATGGCGGTGGCTTCGGCCAGCGGCAGCGCCTGCAATCCAAGATAGAAGCAACAGGCCGAGACCACGTTGATGGCGCCGCGCGTCAGGTGCAGGCCGGGATGCGTCGTGCGCAGCACGCGGCGTCCACCCAGCCACAGCGCCAGCGCGGTCACGAAAGGCAGCGCGATCAGCGCGCGCAGGAAGAGAATCTGCAGCGGGTTGTAGCTGGCGCCCAGCCACTTGGCGTTGGCGTCGCTGAGCGTCAGAAAGAAAATGCCGCCCGCCACGCAGGCGATGCCTGCGGCTGCGGAATGTTCACGGACGGCGGGTAATGCGGTGCTTGGGGACATCTGAAACCTGCAAGGGCGGCGGTTCCTGCCACCGGTGGATGAAGAACGGAAGACTTTTTCAGCTTTGCGCGCGGTAGGCGGCAATGGCGACCATCGCCCAAGCGGCCAGGAAGGCCGTACCGCCGAACGGCGTGACCGCGCCCAGCCAATGCGTGCCGGTCAGCGTCAGCACGTACAGGCTGCCCGAAAACAGCACGATGCCGACGAACATCACGACGCCCGCGGCCGACAGCAGCGGCGACCCGAAGCGGGCGCCCAGCAGCGCGATGATGAAGATGCCCAGCGCGTGGACCAGGTGGTACATGACGCCGGTCTGCCACACGGCCAGCATGTCGGGCGTCAGGATGCGCTTGAGCCCATGCGCGCCGAACGCCCCGGCGCCCACCGCCACCATGAGATTGATCGCCGCGAGTATCGTGAGCTGCCGGTCCGTCATTGCGTGTCCTTGAGAGAAATGCGAGGGGGGATTTTGCCGCCGCCTATGATAGGCCCAAATATGGTGCATGATCGGCCGCCATGGTTCCCGCCTTGCGCGTCAATTTCCAAATGGGATATTATAAATTCAATTTGGTAATTCAGCCGCCCCATGCGCTGGCCGGGTCCTCCGGTTGGCTGTTCGTCCAAGCGGCGCCCGGAGCAGATCATGACCATAGCCCTGACCGATAAATCTCTCGCCAAGCGCGGCGCCACCACCAAACGTCCGCCGCGCCCCAGGCAGCTTTTTCGCGGCCTGATCGACAGCCCGCTCACCGACATTGCCCGGGACGTGCACCGCGGGCTGCCCGCGCAGATGGTCGACGATGCCGCCGATTACCTGCAGGTGCCCAAGTCGGAAATCATGGCGATCACCGAGGTCAAGGCGGCGTCGCTGTCGCGTTGGACGCGCGAAGGCCAGGCGCTGCCGCTCGGTGAATCCGACCGGCTTGCCCGCGTCGCCCGGGTGGTGCGCGTTGCCCGCCAGGTGCTGGGCAGCGACGAGGAAGCGGTGCTATGGCTGAACACGCCCGTGCCCGCGCTGGGCAACGTCAAGCCGTTGTCGCTGCTGACCTCGGACGCCAGCAGCCGCATTGTCGAAGACACGCTGGCCCGCGCCGCCGCGGGCGTTTACGCATGACCGACTACGTTTCGCTCTGGCGCATTGGCACCACGGCGGGCAAGTACCGGGCGGACGACCTCTCCGGCGCCGGGGCGGCCGCGGTGGGCGGACGCTACAACAGCCCGGGCACGCCGGTCGTGTATGCCTCGGCCAGCGTGGCGCTGGCGGTGCTGGAAACGGTGGTGCATTTTGCCGCCCGCGCGTCCGAGCACGCCAACCGCTACCTGATCGAACTGGCCGTGCCCAACGGCATCTTCGAGGCACGCCAGTCGCTGTCGCTGGTGCAGTTGCAGGACGACTATCCGTTCTGGGACGCGGTGCCCTTTGCCGAGGCCTCGCAGGCCGTGGGCGACAACTGGGTGGCGTCGGGCGTGTCGGCGCTGCTGGAATTGCCCAGCGCCATCGTCCCGTACCGTGGCGTGCCGGACTGCAATTTCCTCATCAATCCGGCGCATCCGGACGCCGAGGATATCGTGGTGGTGCGGCGTGAACGCTTCATCTACGATCCGCGATTGCGGCCGGCGTAAGCATCCAAAAGCAGGCGTCAAAGCAAACGCGCCCGGTGCCGGGCGCGTTTGTTTTTTGATTGCAACGCTGGCGTCAGTCGACCGTCAACACGGCCCGGCCCACGACCTTGCCTTCGCGCAGCGAGGTCAGCACGCGGTCCGCCTCGGCCAGCGCGTGGCGGTGCACCGGCATCGGCGGCACCTTGCCCGCCCGCACCAGTTCCATCAATTCCTTCAGTTCGGCCAGGTTGCCCACATAGCTGCCGATGATGGACAGCGCCTTCATCGGAATCAAGGCGATGGGCCAGGTGGAGCCGCCGCCGAACAGGCCGACGATGATGAGCTTGCCGCCCTTGGTCAGGAAGTCGAACGCCAGCGAGGTGGTGGCCGGCGCGCCGACCAGATCGATTGCGGCCCGCACCGGCTTGCCGCCGGCGGCCTGCATGATCTGCTGCGCGGCATCGGGTGCGGCGCCGTCAATGGCCGCCAGCGCGCCCGCGTCCAACGCCGCCTGGCGCTTGGCCGGGTCGATGTCGACGACGATGGCGCCCGCGCCGCCCAGCGCCTTGATCAGCGTCAGGCTCATCAGGCCCAGGCCGCCCGCGCCGAAGATCACGACGGGATGCTCGCGGTAGATGTCGGCGCCTATCTTCTGCAATGCGGAGTACGTGGTGAGCCCCGAGCATGCGTACGGCGCGATCTGCGCGGGGTCCAGGTCGCCGATGTCGATGAGGTAGCGGGGATGCGGCACCACGATGTGGTCGGCATAGCCGCCGGCGCGATGCACGCCCAGGCAGGCGGGCGCCGTGCAGTGGTTCTCCATGCCGGCCGCGCACGACGCGCATTTGCCGCAGCCGATCCACGGATAGACGAGGTAATTGCGGTCGGTGGCGAGGCCTTGCGCGTCGGGGCCGGCCGCCACGACGGCGCCAACCGTTTCGTGGCCCATGGTCAGCGGCAACGATACGCCACGGTCCTTGAGCGACAGGGTCCGGCCCTGGCCGAGGTCGTAGCCGCCTTCCCACAGATGGATGTCGCTGTGGCACACGCCGGCCGCGCGGACCTTGAGCAGCACCTGCGACCCCTGCGGGGTGGGCGTGGGCTGGTCCATCTCCTGCAGCGGTTCGCGGAAATTGACGACGCAATAGCACTTCATGGTTGTCTCCTTTTTATTTCTTGACCAGGGGGCATTCGCTGTCGGCGAGCGACACGAAGACCTTTTCGCCCGGCACCGTGGACAGGATGCGGTAGTAGTCGTTCGGATGCTTGGATTCGGCAGGCTTTTTCACCTCGACCAGGTACAGGTCCATGATGACGCGGCCATCTTCGGGGCGCACCCGAGCATTCTTGATCAGTTTGGTCGTGATGGGCAATTCGCGCATTTTCTGGTTGACCACCGCCGCGTCGAAGGTGCCTGCGGCCTGCGCGGCTTGCAGGTAATGCGTGGTGGCTACGTAGCTCAGGGCCTGCACGATGGACGGCGCGCGCGTGACGCCCATCTTCTTTTGCCAGCGCTGCGTCCAGGCGCGCGTGTCCTCGTCGGCGTCCCAGTAAAAGCCGGTGGGGAAGGTCAGCCCCTGCGCGACCGGCAACCCCATCGCGTGGACGTCGTTGATGAAGGTCAGGAACGTCAGCATCCGCTGCTTGCCGCCCGCCAGACCGAACTCCTGCGCCTGCTTGATGAGGTTGACCAGATCGCCGCCTGCGCTGGCCAGGCCCACGACGTCAGCCTTGGAAGACTGGGCCTGAACGAGGAACGACGCAAAGTCCATGGCGCCCAGCGGGTGGCGCGTGCTGCCCACGACCTTGCCGCCCGCACCCTGCACGAAGCGCGACGCGTTGGTTTCCAGCGATTTGCCGAAGACGTAATCGGTGGTGATGAAGTACCAGCTCTTGCCGCCGCTCTCGACGACGCTTTTGACCACCGCGTTGGCCAGCGCGTAGGTATCGGGCGCCCACTGCGTGCTGAGGTTGCTGCATTGTTTGCCGCTGAAGTCTCCGGCAAAACCGCCGCTGATCAGCGCCGTGCCGCCTTTTTCGCGCGCCACGCCCTGCGCGGCCAGCCCGGCCGAGCTGGCGCCGCCGTCCACCACCGCGACCAGATTCTGGGTGTCGAACCAACGGCGAACCAGCGCGGACGCCACGTCGGCTTTGTTCTGGTTATCCGCGCCGACGACCTCGACGGTCTTGCCGGCCACCTTGCCGCCGAAATCCTCCACAGCCATGCGCACGGCTGTCTCGGACCCGAGGCCGCCCAGGTCGGAATAGATGCCGGAGCGGTCGTTGGATACGCCCAACCGCACGACGTCGGTCTGGGCTTGGGCCGCGCAGGCGGCCAGGGTGGCGGCCAGAGCCGCCAACACGGGTTTGATACGCATCTTTCTGTCTCCCAGCCCTGAAACGGACCGTTTTAATGAACGTTATGGATGACGCGACAACTCGGGAAGGCGGCGCCGGTGCTCCAGCCGGCTGAAACTTATTTCACATTGGTGAATGCAAATTCCTGTGCAAGAATTTAGGTACCTGCACATGAAAAGTCAACACGGTGGAACACCCTAGTGCGGGTGCCGAAACCCCGTTGCCACGAAGGAGGGCCGACGCCGTGGAAGTGAAACTTGTCGCTCGCACACTGGAGTTGCTGGAGCTGTTTGCGCAGACGAAACGGCCCATGCCGCTGACCGAACTGGCCCAAGGGCTGGGCGCGCCGATGTCGAGCTGCCTGGCGTTGGTGCGCACGCTCGTGGCGCGGGGGTATCTGTACGAAGTCCGGCGCCGCGCCGGGTATTACCCCACTGGCAAACTGCACGGTCTGGCGGCGCAGATCCTGGCGGGCGACCCCTGGCTGGATCTGGTGCGGCCGCGTCTTTCCGCGCTGCGCGACGCAGCCAACGAAACCGTGATGCTGGGCAAGATCCAGGATGGCGCCGTGGTGTTCCTGGACGTGGCCGAGTCGACGCAGCCCGTGCACTACGCGGCGCGGCCGGGCGAACGCCGGCCGCTGCACACCAGTTCGGTCGCCAAGGCCATCCTGGCGCGTCTGCCGGCCGCCGAGCGCGACCACGTGCTGGCGGCGGCGCAATACACGCGCTACACGGATCGCACACTGACAACCCGCGAAGACCTGCTGGCTGACGTGGACAGAGCTGGCGAGCGGGGTTGGGCGTCGAACGTGGGGGAGAGCGTTGCGGACCTGACGGGCTTGGCCGTCGCACTGGATCTGGGCGGCGAATGGTACGCGCTATGCCTGGCGGGGCCCACGCCGCGAGTGTGGGCGCAGCGCGAGGAGAACCTGATGCATCTGCGCGAAGCGGCCGAGGCGATCCGGCGCGATCGGGAGGGATAAGCGGACGGCGATATCAGGGCCCGCGGCGCACCAGCGTGGATTTACCGAACAAGCTCTCGATCAGATCCACCGCCAGCTCCGCTGTCCGGTTGCGCACGTCGAGCGCGGGATTCAGTTCCACCACGTCCAGCGAACGCATGAGGCCGGTGTCGGCAATCATTTCCATGCAGAGCTGGGCCTCGCGGTAGGTGGGGCCGCCCATGACCGTGGTGCCCACGCCCGGCGCGATCTCGGGATCCAGGAAGTCCACGTCGAAACTCACGTGCAGGTGCGTGTCGGCGTCCAGGCCAGCCAACGCGGCCTGCATGGTGGCGCGCATGCCCATCTCATCCAGATACCGCATATCGAAGACCTCGAGGCCGGCGTCGTGCAGCAGGCGCTTTTCGCCGGGGTCGACGCTGCGGATGCCGATCTGGCGCACGCAGGACGGATCGATGTCCGGGCACTCGCCCGACATGCCGGTCAGCGGCGCGGGGCCGTTGCCGCACAGGCAGGCCACCGGCATGCCGTGCAGGTTGCCGGTGGGCGTGAGCAGGTGGGTGTTGAAGTCGGCGTGCGCATCCAGCCAAAGCACGCGCAGCTTTTTGCCGGCGGCGCGGCAATGCCGCGCGACGGCGCTGACCGAGCCGATGCCCAGGCTGTGGTCTCCGCCCAGCAGGACGGGCAGACGGCCTTCGGCCAGTTCTTCGTACACGGCATCGTGCACTGCCTGATTCCACGCGGTCACTTCTTCCAGGTGACGATAGCCGTCCACCGGCGGCAGCCAGGGATTGGCGGGGCCGTACAGGTTGCCGCGGTCGCGGACCTGAAAGCCCTGGGCCTCGATGACCGGTCCCAGATCCGCGACTCGGAGCGCTTCAGGTCCCATCGACGCGCCGCGCGCGCCGGCGCCGATGTCGGTCGGTGCGCCGATGAGGGTGACTTGGGTAGGCAGGGTGGGGGTGTTAGCCGAGTCGTTCGTCAACGCGTTCGTCAATTCGCATGCTCCGTATTGCGGTGTTCAGAGTGGGGGATCAGGCGGCGGACAGCACCGCCGCCAGTTGGTCGCACGCCCAGTCCACCTCGTCCCGCGTGACGATCAGGGGCGGCGACAGGCGCAGGGTATGACCGTGGGTGTCCTTGACCAGCAAGCCTCGCGCCTGGAGCCGTTCGCACCAGAGGCGGGCGCCGCCAGCGTCCGGCTCCAGTTCCACGGCCAGCATCAGGCCGCGTCCGCGCACCTCGCGCACGGGGCCGGGCAGCGCGCGCAGGCGCTCCAGAAAGTGCGCACCCACGGAGGCGGCGTTCTCGATCATGCCTTCCTCGGTCAGCACCCGCAGCGCGGCGCGCGCGATGGCGCACGCCAGCGGATTGCCGCCGAAGGTGCTGCCGTGCTGCCCGGGCTGGAAGACGCCCAGCACGTCGGCATTGGACAGCACGGCGGACACGGGATAGAAGCCGCCGGACAGCGCCTTGCCGACAAGCGTGACATCGGCTTCGATGCCTTCGTGCTCCTCGGCCAGCAGCTTGCCCGTGCGCCCCAGGCCGGTCTGGATCTCGTCCAGGATCAGCGTGATGCCGCTCTCCGTGCAGCGTCGGCGCACGCGGCTGAAGTACCCGGGGGGCGGCATCACGACACCGGCTTCGCCCTGTATCGGTTCGACCAGAAACGCGACCGTGCGGTCGGAAATGGCGTCATTGAAGGCGTGGAAGTCGCCAAAAGGCACAACCTTGAAGCCGGGGGCGAACGGGCCGTAATGGCCATAGGCGTCGGGGTCGGTGGAAAACCCCACGATGCCCAGCGTGCGGCCATGGAAATTGTTGGCGCACACGATGATCTCGGCCTCGCCCTCGGGCACGCCGCGCACCTCGTAGCCCCACTTGCGCACGGCCTTGATGGCGGTTTCCACGGCCTCGGCACCGCTGTTCATGGGCAGGATCTTGTGGGCGCCCGTGAGGCGCGCCAGATCTTCGTAGAAGCCCGCCATCTGGTCATGGCGGAAGGCGCGCGACGTGAGCGTGAGCTTTTGCGCCTGCTCGGTCATGGCGGCCAGGATGCGCGGGTGGCAATGGCCCTGGTTGACGGCGGAATACGCGGCCAGGCAGTCCAGGTATTTGCGCCCGTCGACGTCATAGACCCAGACGCCGCTGCCGCGCGCCAGCACGACGTCCAGCGGATGGTAGTTGTGCGCACCCAACTGATCTTCGATGTGGTCGCGGCGGCTGGCGGCGGACTGCGCGCCGGGCTGGGGGGTCATCACGGCATGCATGCACGTCTCCCAAGGGCGTATTGGGGCCATCTTAGCGCCGCCAGCACGGCTTGGCATTGCCATTGCATGACAAAGGCCTTTCCGGGGCTGGTGCGCCGGGTGCTGCACAATAGCGCCTGTGCCGGACCGTCGTCCGGCGTTCCGATTCTGTGGATGGCTGACATGCTTGTGCACCAATTGCTTAACAAACTGATGCGCGGCGCCGCGGTGGCGGCGCTGGGATTGGCGGTGGTTGCGCCGGCAGGGGCGCAGGAACAGCCCCTGCGCATCGGCGTGATTGCCAGCGTGGCCAACGAAGCCACCGAACTGGCGATTGCCCAGGCCAAGCAGCAGGGATTGGACGTCAAGCTGGTGGAATTCAATGATTGGGTGCTGCCCAACATTGCCGTGGCCGACGGCTCGGTGGACGCCAACTTCTTTCAGCATGCGCCGTTTCTAGAGCTCTTCAACCAGCGGCGCGGCGCCAACCTGCAGCCGATTGCGTACGGCTATTCGACCACCATCGGGCTGTTTTCCAAGAAGCTGAAGAAGGGCGACCCGGTGCCCGAGGGCGCGACCATCGCGGTGCCGAACGACCCGGTCAACACCGGCCGCGCCTTGCTGCTTTTGCAGTCGATGGGGCTGATTACGCTCAAGCCGGGCGTTGCCCATCAGGCCAGCCTGCAGGACGTGGTGGCCAATCCCAAGAAGCTCAAATTCGTCCAGATCGAAGGCTCGCAGTCGGCCCGCACGTTCGATGATGTGACGGCGTCGGTCACCTACACGACGTTCGCCAAGCAGGCGGGGCTGAACGAAAAGGATGGGCTGGCCTTCGACAATACCGATCCGGACAGCATCCGGCGCTACGCCATCCGCTGGGTGGCCAAGCCCGAGAAGGCGCAGGACCCGCGCCTCTTGAAGTTCATTGCCATCTATCAGAACTCGCCCGAAGTGAAGGCGACGCTCAAGCGGCTGTATGGCGATCTGATTTCGTTTCCCTGGTAGGGCGTTAACCGGTCGGCAATCGGAATAAAATCAGGGTTTGCCCCGACAAACTCTTCTTATCAAAGGCCGGCCGCGCTGCGTGCCGAACCTGATTCCAATGTCTGACCTCGATGACCGCGACCGGAAACTCTTGACGCTGCTGGCCGACGACGCCACGCCCAGCTATGCGGAGCTGGGCAAACAGCTCAACCTGTCGGCGCCCGCGGTGCACGAGCGGGTCAAGCGGCTCAAGCGCGACGGGCTCATCAAGGGCATCGCCGCCAAGCTCGATGGCGCAAAGATGGGCCGGCCGCTGCTGGCCTTCGTGCATGTGGACACGATCAACTGGACGATCACTCAGCAGGTGCTGGGCCTGGCCGAGTTGAACGAGGTCGAGGAGATTCACACCATTACCGGCAAGAGCGCCATGCTGCTGAAGGTGCGCGTGCGCGATACCCAGGCGCTGGAACTGCTGCTGGCGCGCATCCACCAGATCGAAGGCATCTCCAACACGACCAGCGATATCGCGCTGACCAGTTATCTGGAGCGCGGGCCGCTGCCTGAGGCCGCCTGATCGCAGGCCGCCTGATCGCAGGCCGCCTGAACGGCAGCCCCGCGGTTCAACGGGCAGGGGCGGCGCGCAGCCGCAGGCGCGTGATTTCCGACGGCGCCCACAAGCGCTTGGGCGGGCCCCAATAGCCGGTGCCGCGGCTCGTGTAGACCCACATCTGTCCCAGCCGATGCAGCCCCGCCGTAAACGGTTGCTGAAACCGGACGAAGAATCCCCACGGAAAGAACTGCCCGCCATGCGTATGGCCGGAGAGCTGCAGCGTGTAGCCGGCCGGCTCGGCCGCCGCCGCGCTGCGCGGCTGATGGGCCAGCAGGATGCGCGGAAAGGCGTCGGCCGGCGCGCCGGCCAGCGCCGCGCGCGGATTGCTGCGTTGCTGCGGGTCGAAGGCGCCGGCGCTGAAGTCCGTGACGCCGGCCACCACCACCGGCAGCCCCGACGGATGGATCACGGCATGCTCGTTCAAGAGAACGCGCAGCCCAAGGCGGCGGAATTCCGTAATCCACGGGCCCGCGCCCGAATAGTATTCGTGGTTGCCGGTGACCAGATACACGCCGAACGGCGCGCGCAGATCGCCCAACGGACGGGCTTGCGCGGCAAGCTGCTCGACGCTGCCGTCCACCACATCGCCCGTGATGGCGATCATGTCGGGCAACTGGTCGTTGACCGCGTCGACAATGGCTTGCACATAGCGGCGCTTGATGGTCGGGCCGACATGGATGTCGCTGATCTGCACGATGGAAAAGCCGTCCAGGTCTTGCGGCAGGCCGGCGATCGGCACGTCCACGTCGACCACGCGGGCGCGGCGCCGCGCGTTGTAGAACCCCGCCAGCGTGCCGGCCAGCGCAAGCCCGATGACCGTCCACGCGCTGGCGCGCCGCAGGGCGATCCACGGCAGATCGGCGCCTGCTGCCAGATTGCCCAGCCACAGCAGCAGCATGAGCGCGTCGCGCAGCACGGTCAGCACAAAGAGCGACGAGAACAGTCCCATGGCCAGCAGACCGACCCAGGCGATGCGGTCGCCCCACGGCGGGTTGACGGAGGACCGCGCCAGCATGCCCATCGGGATCAGCACGCACGAAAGCACCAGAAAGAGGATGGCGGCGGCAGTGCCTTCACCGCCAAGCAGCAGGTCGGGGATCAGGCGGGCGCCGACGTACACATGGGCGAGGGCGCCCAGGGTCAGAAAGCGCAGGAAGAATGAAGATTGGCGCAGGGACACGGCGGCGGGCGGGCGCGCCGTAGCCGACGCGCAGGGAATCAGGGAACCGCCATTCTATGCTCCGCCGGCGCCTGGACTGATAAACGCAGCGCTGCGCGTCCGCCTGGCGCAGCACCACCGCCTGGCGCGGGACCCTCAGACCGGCAGCTCGCCTTCCCGGCAGATCAGGCTGGCGTCCATCTCGTCAAGGCGGTTGATGCCCAGCATGGCCATGTTGCGATCGACCTCGGCGCGCAGCAGCCCGATGGCATGCGCCACGCCTTGCTGGCCGCCCACCGCCGCGGCGTAGTTGAAGGGACGGCCCACAAACACGCAGCGCGCGCCCAGGGCCAGCGCCTTGAGCACATCGCCGCCGCGCCGCACGCCGCTGTCCATCATCACCGTCATCGCACCGGCCTGGGCGACCACGCCCGGCAACGCGCGCAGCGGCGAGATCGCGCCGTCGAGCTGGCGCGCGCCGTGATTGGACACGATGATGCCGTCCGCGCCATGCTGCCGCGCCAGTGCGGCGTCGCGTGGATGCAGGATGCCCTTGATGACGAGCGTGCCCGGCCATTGCCGGCGGATGTGCGCCACGTGTTCCCAACTGAGATGGTCGCGCGCCGAGAAGTCGCGCAGCACCGACGCGGAGACGATGGGTGCGCCGCGCGTGGCGAAGGAATTCTCGAAGTGCGGCATGCCATGCGCCAGCAGCGTGCGCAGGAACGTGCCGGCCAGCCAGCGCGGGCGTGCCAGTCCGTCCAGGGCCAGGCGCAGGCTGGGCTTGAGCGGCGTCGAGAATCCGGTGCGTACGTTGTTCTCGCGGTTGGCGGACACGGGGATGTCCACGGTCAGCACCAGGGTCTCAAAGCCCGCGCGGCGCGCGCGTTCGATCAGCGCATCGATCTTGGCGGGGTCGCCGGGCAGGTACGCCTGGAACCAGGTGCCGGGCGCTTCGGCGATGACGGCTTCGAGCGGGATCAGCGACGTCCCGCTCAGGATCGCGGGCACGTTCTGCTCGCGCGCCGCGCGGGCCAGCACGATATCGCCGCGGTAGGCCGACAGCGCGCTGATGCCCATGGGCGCGATGCCGAAGGGCGACGCGTAGGTGCGGCCAAACAGGTCGGTCTGCTGCGTGCGGCGGGACACATCCACCAGCACCCGCGGGGTGAACGCGTACTGCGCGAAGGCCTCGCGGTTGCCGTTGAGCGATTGGTTGTCTTCGGCTGCGCCGGCGATGTAGCCGAAGATCGGACGTGGCAGCCGGCGGCGCGCCGCGGCTTCGAAATCGTCCAGGGACAGCATGCGCCCAAGCGCGCGGGGCAGCTTGGCGGCGGCGCCAGGGGTGACGACGGGGGTGGCGTCAGGGGATGCGGCGGGCAGGGCGGTGGTAGTCATGGCGGGCCGGTAAAAGCCCGTAATCTAGCAACGCCTGTTGAACGCAGAAAGCGAATAAAACAGAAGCAGCCCGTTCGCTTGCGGCGAACAGGCTGCGATACGGAGGTCTAGGCCTGCGTGGGCAGCGCCAACAGCTCACCCATGCGCACCGGGCCCAGCACCGAGGGCGTGTCGGCCCAGCGGATCTTGTCCGGTCCGAACAGGACGATGGCCGTGGAACCCAGCTTGAACCGGCCCATCTCGGCGCCCTTTTCAAGAAAGATGGGGGCGCGGGCGGCGGCGTCGTAGCGCACGGATTTGACCCGGCGCTTGAACGGCGTCACCAGACCGGCCCACACGGTTTCGATGGACGCCACGATCATCGCGCCCACCAGCACGACGGCCATGGGACCGTGTTCGGTGTCGAAGATGCAGACGACACGTTCGTTGCGCGCGAACAGGCGCGGCACGTTGCGGGCGGTCAGCGGATTGACGGAAAACAGGCGCCCGGGTACGTGGACCATTTCGCGCAGCGTGCCGGCGACGGGCATGTGGACGCGGTGATAGTCCTTGGGCGACAGGTAGATGGTGGCAAACTGGCCGCCCTGGAACGGCGCGGCGCGTTCGGTGTCGCCGCCGAGCAGGTCGGCGAGCCCGTAGCTGTGGCCCTTGGCCTGGAAGATGCGGCCTTGTTCGATGGCGCCCATCTGGCTGATGGCGCCATCGGCCGGACACACCACCGAGCCCGGTTCTTCATCCAGCGGCCGCGCGCCGTCTTTCAGCGCACGCGTGAAGAAGTCATTGAAGCAGTCGTAGGCCAACGGGTCTTCTTGCAGCGCCTCGCTCATGTTCACGCCGTACTTGCGGACGAAACGCGAGATCATCCAGTTCTTCACCGCGGGTTCGCGGCAGTCCGATGCGTATCCGAAGAAGCGCGACACCAGGTGGTGCGGCGCGAGATACTGGCTGGCAAGAAATAGTTGGTCTTTGATAGGCATCTATGGCGCTAAAAAACGCGTCCCGCATACAGCGGGACGTGGTTGATGGTTGCCGCGCGGGCCAGGTCGACGCTGGAGTCCGGCAATTCGCCGCGATTGTAACGCGGTTGGACGCGCGCGGCGCGCAAAAACGCGTCAGGCCGCCTTGGCCGCCAGCTTGGTCTTGTAGAGCCAATCCTTGTAGTCGTCCAGGTCGCCGTCGAACGGGTTGACCTTGCCATCGGCGACGATGATGAACTGGTCGGTGGTGGCGCGCAGCAGGTGACGGTCGTGCGATACCAGCACCAGCGTGCCCTCGAACTGCGCCAGCGCATCCGTCAGCGCCTCGCGCGTTTCCAGATCCAGGTGGTTGGTCGGCTCGTCCAGCAGCAGCAGATTGGGGCGTTGCCACACGATCAGCGCCAGCGCCAGCCGCGCCTTTTCTCCGCCAGAAAACGGCGCGATCGAGCTGGTAGCCATGGCGCCGTTGAAATTGAAGCTGCCCAGGAAGTTGCGCAGTTCCTGTTCGCGCACGGTCGGCGCGATCTTGGTCATGTGCCAAAGCGGCGATTCGTCGTGGCGCAGCATTTCGACCTGATGCTGGGCGAAGTAGCCGATGGACAGTCCCTTGTTGAACTGCGTGTCGCCGGCCAGCGACTCGATCTCGCCCGCGATGGTCTTGATGAAGGTCGACTTGCCCGCGCCGTTGATGCCCAAGAGGCCGATGCGCTGGCCCGCCTGCAGCGAGAAGTTGATACCCGACACGATGATCTTGTCGGACACGGCTTCCGTGACCTCGTCCTCGATGCGATAACCCGCGCTGACCTTGTCCATCGTGAGCAGCGGATTGGGCGCGCGCAGCGGCTCGCGGAATTCGAACGAGAATTCGGCGGCAGCGCGCAGCGGCGCGACTTCTTCCATGCGCGCCAGGGCCTTGATCCGGCTCTGCGCCTGGCGTGCCTTGCTGGCCTGCGCCTTGAAACGGTCGATGAACGATTGCAGGTGCGCGCGCTGGCGCATCTGCTTTTCCATCATGCCCTGCGCCAATTCAAGCTGGGCGGCGCGCTGGCGTTCGAAGGACGAATAATGGCCCGAGTAACGCTTGAGCTTGCGCTCGTCGATGTGGACGATGACGTTGACCACGCCGTCCAGGAAATCGCGGTCATGCGAGATGACGATGAGCGTGCCCGGATAACGCTTGAGCCAATCTTCCAGCCAGATGATCGCGTCCAGGTCCAAGTGGTTGGTGGGTTCGTCCAGCAGCAGCAGATCGGACGGGCACATCAGCGCCTGGGCCAGGTTCAGGCGCATGCGCCAGCCGCCCGAAAAGCTGGTGAGCGGCAGGTGCATCTGCGCCTGCGTGAAGCCCAGGCCGGTCAAGAGCTGCTCGGCGCGCGAGTGGACCGTGTAGGCGTCGGCGTCGGCCAGCGCCGCATAGATCTCGCCCATGCGCAGACCGTTCTCCGCGCTTTCCGGTTCGGCTTCCAGCGCGGCCAGTTCCGCTTCCAGCTTGCGCAGCGTGGTGTCGCCGTCAATGGCGTACTCGATGGCTGGGCGGTCGAGCGCGGGCGTTTCCTGCGCGACGTGGGCCACGCGCCAGGATGCGGGATAGTCGAGGTCGCCCTGGTCGGCGTGCAGCGTGCCGCGCAAGAGGCCGAACAGACTCGACTTGCCCGCGCCATTGGCGCCGATGAGGCCGATCTTGTCGCCGGGATTCAGAAGCAGGTCGACCTTGTCGAGCAACGGCTTGACGCCGCGCATGAGTGAAACTTGTTGGAAACGGATCATGGATGTAGGGCTGGATGGCGCGGTGCGCGCGCGGCAAGGCACCCGCGAAGGGCGCGGTGCGGGAAAGCGGAAACCGGGGCGGGATGGCGCGCGCAACGTGCGCGCCGGCGCGAGGAGGATCGGATGAAAGCGAACCCCATCCGAACGAAGGGGGGGATTGTACTCGGCCGGACAGGTCCGGGCGGGGAGCTTCGGCCGGACAGGTCCGGGCGCGGAGCTTCGGCCAGGAAGCTCCGCCTCCCTATGGCGCCTGAATCGCCGCAGCCAGGGCCAGCACGCGTTCGGCCTCGCTTGCGTGCAGGTTCTCCACCAATGCCCCGTCGACCACCGCCACGCCCTTGCCCTCGGCCTGCGCGGCTTGCCACGCGTCCAGGCGCTTGCGCGCCGTGTCGAGTTCTTCAGGCGTCGGCGCAAAGGCCGCATTCGCGGCGGCGATCTGGCGGGGATGGATCAGCGTCTTGCCATCAAAGCCCTGGTCGCGTCCTTGCCGGCAGGTGTCCTGCAGGCCCGCGTCATCGTTCAGGTCCAGATGCACGCCGTCCAGCACGGCGAGGCCGTGCGCCCGCGCCGCCATCACGGCCAGCGAGCGCGCCAGCAGGGTCTCATTGCGCGAGGGCGTGTGGCGGGCATGCAGGTCCTTCACCAGATCCGACGTGCCAACGACGATGGCGGCCAGCCGCGGGTGGCCGCCGGCGATGGCATCGAGCCGTAAAAAGCCCAACGGCGTCTCCGCCATGGCCCACAGTGGCAGGTCCGCGGGCGCGCCGGCCGCATCGAGCGCCTGCGCCAGCGCCGCCAACTGGGCGGGGGTCTCGACCTTGGGCAACAGCACGGCATCGGCGCCGGCCTGTGCGATGGCGCGCACGTCGTCGAGTCCCCAGGGCGTGTCCAAGGCGTTGACGCGCACGATGCACTCGCGCCGTCCGTAGCCGCCTTCGCGCAGCGCGGCGGCGACCTGGCCGCGGGCCTGCGCCTTGGCGTCGGGCGCCACCGCATCTTCCAGGTCGAGGATCAGCACGTCCGCATCGAGCGTACGCGCCTTGTCCAATGCACGCGCATTGGCGCCGGGCATGTAGAGAACGGAACGGCGGGGGCGGATAGGGGCATTCATGCGGGCGGTCTCAGAGTTTGGGCAAGCTGCCAACTATGGTGACGGGCGTGGTGCAGACGTAGCCCACGCCATAGACGGTGCGGATGCCCAGGTCGCCGCCGGCCAGCTCGCGCAGCTTGCGCCGCAACCGGTGCATGTGGGCGTCCAGCCGGTGCGTGTCGTAGGCCTCGGCGCTGGCGCCCAGGGCTTCAACGAGGCGGGCGCGCGACAGCGGCAGCGGCGCCGCCTGGATCAGCGCGCCGATCAGGCGGCTTTCGGTGTCGGTGATGTCGACGCTGACCTGGCTGGGCGAGGTCAGCGTGCGGCGCGCGGGGTCGAAGCGCCAGGCGTCCGATTGCGCGTCCTCGGCGTTGGCGGCCGGCACGACGCGCAGGCGCCGCGATAGCGCCACGAGCGTGGCGCCCAGCTCGGCCAGGTTGACGGGCTTGGTCAGGTAGTGGTCGGCGCCCAGGCTCAGCCCCGACACCTTGTCTTCGCTCAGCAGCCGTCCGGTGAGCATGATGATGCCCATGGACGGATAGGTGGTGCGCAGATGCGACACGCGCGCCAGCCCGTCGCCGTCCGGCAGCATGGCGTCCAGCACAAGGATCGCGGGCGTGACGGTGAGCAACAGCTTGTCCAGCTCGGCCAGCGAGCCCGCAGTGAGGATGGCTTTGTCCAGGCCCAGGTCCTGGATGTACTCGGCGATGGAATCGCGCCAATCCCCGTGGTCGTCGACGACGATGATCGTCACGGCGCGGCGCGCTCTCGCGGTCCTTGGGCGAACAGGTGTGTTCTCGTCATGCTGTGAATTCTTTGAGGGCCGCGTTCGCGCGGAAAATCGGGGGACGACGTTATGCGTATCTGATCTGCGTGCGCGCAGAATATCATTCCCGCCGATGCGGCGGCGCGGCATGGATCAAGGATGTGATCCAAGCGATGGGCAAAAATCGATTGGTCAAAAATTGCGCAGCCCGATGCGCATCGCCCGAAAGGCCATCAGCCGGGCGTTTCGGTTTTTCTTATCCACAAATTCTGTGGATAAGAAAAACCAGCCCGGATACCGTCCCACCTACGAAGGGAGTAATTCCACCGGCACGCCATCGGGCACTTTGCGCATCCGATCGCGCTCAATCCGGGCCGGCGCAAAGCGCGTTTTGCGCGCAGCAGCATTTTGCAGCAGCACTGACAGCACCGAACCCTTATCCTGGATCCATCGCGTCTTGCCACGCAGCAGCTTGGCCGCGTTCTCCGCGGTGCCCAGCCGGTACGACATGGCGTTGATCTCGATCGAGGACTTGCCGTTGAACAGCGACTCGTCGATCTCGGTGATGGCGGCCGCGTCCAGGTTGTTGCTTTCGTGGTCGATACGGTAGACGTACTTCAGGCTATGGAAGGGGTCTTCCACGACGATGAGTTTTTCCGACCCGGACACGTCGGACATCATGCCGATCACGCGCGACTCGACCATCTGGTTGCCGCGTTGTTCTTCGGTGTAAATGAAAATGCTGTGCCGCACGGGGGCGGACTGGGCCGGCGCGGCCCCTACAAGGCGAGAACGATCCATACCTGAACGAAAAGAAGCGGGGAGGGGGCGCAAAGGCCCCCGGAGATGCGCATGATACCAATTGTTTCAGGTGCGTGCTGTAACAACTGACGTTGGCGGCCCCCGCCTGCGGGAAATCAGGCGTGCGTGGCCAGCTTTTCGCGGCGCTGGCGGACGGCAAGGGCCAGGGCGGCAAGCACGGGCTCGGTCTGCGTCCAGCCCAGGCAGGCATCTGTGATGGAAACGCCGTGACGCAGCGGCTCGCCGGGCTTGAGGTCCTGGCGGCCTTCTTCAAGATGGCTTTCGATCATGACGCCCGTGATGCGGCTGTCGCCTTGGGCCAGCTGGGCGGCGATGTCGTTGGCCACGTCGATCTGGCGCAGGTGCGACTTGTTGGAGTTGGCGTGCGAGCAGTCGATCATGACCTGTTCGCGCTGGCCTGCCTTGCGCAGGGCGTCGCAACAGGCTTGCACGCTGGCGGCGTCGTAGTTCGGGCCTTGCTTGCCGCCGCGCAGGATCACGTGGGTGTCCTGGTTGCCGCGGGTTTCGAAGATGGCTGCCATGCCCATCTTGGTCATGCCCATGAACGCGTGCTTGGCGCTGGCGGCGACCATCGCGTCGGCAGCGATCTGCACGCCGCCGTCGGTGCCGTTCTTGAAGCCCAGCGGGCAGCTCAGGCCGGAGCTCAACTGGCGGTGGCTGGGGCTTTCCGTGGTGCGCGCGCCGATGGCGCCCCACGCGATCAGGTCGGCGATGTATTGCGGGCTGAGCAGGTCGAGGAATTCCGTGGCGATGGGCAGACCCAGGCCGCCGATGTCGAGCAGCAACTCGCGGGCGCGGCGCAGGCCTTCGTTGATGCGGAAACTGCCGTCCAGGCGCGGGTCGTTGATGTAGCCCTTCCAGCCGACGGTGGTGCGGGGCTTCTCGAAGTACACGCGCATGACGATCAGCAGGTCCTTCTTGTGCTCGTCGGCGGCGATGCGCAGCTTGCGCGCGTATTCCATCGCTTGCGCGTGGTCGTGAATGGAGCACGGGCCCACCACCAGCACCAGCCGGTCGTCGCGGCCATGCAGCACGTCGGCGATCTGCGCGCGGCTTTGCTCGACGAGGTTCTGGATGCTGGCCGACACCGGCAGTTCATCCTGCAGCAGCGCGGGCGAAATCAGCGGGCGCACGGCGCTGATGCGGGTGTCGTCGGTGCGCGTGTTGTCCTGGGTGGCGTCGGCGGCGCCGACCTCGCGGTCGTGCAGGGGATCGTCAATGCGGGTCAAGGGAAGCTCCGTGCCGGTAAATGCGGGAAAGTCCGCCATTATCGCACCCGCGGACGGTGGAGGCGGATGGGTGGTCTCGGCAAGCGAATTAACCCGTTATCGATAAAGACATGTTTTGCGTGGATGCCTTAGCATTGATTCACGCTCTCAGTTGGCCGGCGCAACCGGCTCGCGGCAGGCGCAGGCGGGGGCCGTGTGCGGCTTCTTTCCGTGTGTACAGGTCCAGGACGGTCAGCAATGCCAAAACCCGATGCCGGAGCGTCCCGACGGATTCTTCTCGTGGAAGATCACCCTGTCGAACGCGCCTACCTGCAGAACATGCTGCTGGCGTTGGGCTACCGCCGCGTGGCGGGCTTGGCAAGCAGCATCGAGGCGGTCGGCGCGATCACGCGTCAGTACCACGATGTGTTGATCAGCGACATCGTGATGGGCGAAGGCGACGGCACGCGCCTGCCCAACGATCTGCGCCGGCTGGTGGATGCGGGGCGTCTGAAAAGCATGCCGCCCATCATCTGGATCAGCAGCCTCAGCGACGAGCTGCTGCAGTCGCATGTCCGGCTGGCCCTGCAGGCCGGCTGCCCGTCGGCGCAGGCGCTGTCCAAGCCCGTGTCGCGCCTGGCGATGCAGCAGGCCATCAAGAATGCGCTGCACAGCATCGACGACGAATCCGCGTCGCCGGACAAACCCAAATCCGTGCGCCGCGAGGTCATGGAAGCGGCGCTGAGCCAGGCGCTGCTTTCCGGCAACGGCATGAGCGTGGTGCTGCAACCCCAGATCAGCCTGTCGACCGGGCGCGTGGTCGCGGCCGAGGCGCTGTCGCGCTGGGTCGACCCCAAGCTGGGCGCCATCTCCGCCGCCGACTTCGTGCCGGCGGCGCATCGGCTGGGCATGGACCGCATGCTGTTCAGCCGGGTCACCGACCGCGTGCTGAGCGTGCTACGCCAGATGCAGGACCTGGACATCGCCGTGCCGATCGCGATCAACGCCTCGGCGTCCACGCTGTGCTCGCGCGACCTGCCGGGCTTGCTGGAACAGAAGGTGGGGCAGGCGGGTCTGCCTGCCCGGCTGATCAAGGTCGAGCTTACTGAGGACGAGCCGGTGAACGACTGGCTGGCGCTGTCGTCGACATTGAACCTGTTGCGGGTGCGGGGTTTTGAATTGGCGATGGACGATTTCGGCGCGGGCATTGCGTCGATGCGCCTCTTTTCGGCCATGCCGTTCAACGAATTGAAGATAGACCGCGACTTCATCGTGCATATGCACCGCGAGCCCGCCTCGCGCGCCGTGGTGGCCGCAGCGATTGAAATGGGGCGGGTGCTGGGCCGGCGCGTGGTGGCCGAAGGCGTCGAGCAGGAGCGCGATGTGCAACTCCTGAGCGAACTGGGCTGCGATGTGGCGCAGGGCTACGGCATTTCCGTGCCCCTGGAACCCGATGCGTTCATCGAGTTCTGCCGCACGCACTGAGGGTCATGGGTTGAACGTCACAGACCGAACACGGCGATGTCACCCGGATAGTCGACCGAGAACTTCAGCACGGTCTCGCGCGACTTGCCCGGCTCCAGTTCCCATTCCCACACCAGCTTGCCGTCTTCTTCCCGCTTGATGTCGCGCTCGGACGGCGACAGCAGCTTGACCACGATTTTCTCGTTGCGCGAAATGGGCAGGCGGTCCGTGAAGGACACCTGTTCCTTCGTGGCCTTGTTGTTCTTGACGGTGATCTTGTACTCGTAGGTGACGCGCTTGCCGCTACCCGAAAATCCGGTGCTTTCGGTGTAGCGGTTCACCAGTTGGCGCTTGATGGAGATGCCATCGTCGGCGCCGAGGGCCAGTTCCAGTTTTTCGCCGGGCATCACCGCCTTCATGGCGCCCGACGCCACGAAGGCATCGTCCAGGAAGGTATTGAGCGGTCCCGCCAGGAAGGGAAAGTCGGTGTTGTTGCTGGCTTGCGCCGTCAGGTAGACGGTCTCGCGAAGACCCGGCGTGGATTGGTATTGCAAGGCGGCGGGCAGTTTGGCCGTGGCAATGGCGACGCGCTGCGTGGTGTTGTCCGACAGCAGCGTGGCGGGATTCTTGATCTGGAACGACGCACTGGTCGCGGCGTTCTGGACCTGGGCGGTCGAGACCTCGATGACTTCGGCCTCCGGCTCGGGCAGCACGGCGCTGTCTTCCATTGCGCTGGCGCGCGGCGCGCGCTTGGCATGCATCTCGGCCTGCACGGCGGCGGGAGCGGGCGCGGCGACGGGACGGGGCGGCGGGGGTGGCGCGGCCACGTCGATGATCCATGGGCGCAGCGTGGGCGCGCCGCCGCCCAGCGACGGCCGGGCGGTGGACAGCGTCAGCTTCACGTTCTTCCAGTCTTCGCCCGTGTTCTGGCGGATGACGCCAAAGTAGCCCAGATCGACATTGCGATCGGCCGGGCGCAGCCGTGCATCGTAGGCAGGCGTCCAGCGCGCGCCGGCCACTGCGTATGACAGCGCCAGATCCAGCTTGCCCGCCCGCGCCATGTTGACCCGCAACGTTACGGTCTTGGTGCGGCGGCCCGATTCGCCGCGTACCAGGCCAAGCTGGGTCTGCAGCGCCGTCATTTCGCGCTCCAGCTCGGTCTTCTGTTCGGCCACGCGCCGCAGGCCCGCCAGCGTGGTGGCCAGCGACTCGGCGCTGAGCGTCTGGATCGCCTTCAGTTCGTCCAGCGTGAGACGGGCGCCGTCCTTGGCCGGCTCCGTGGCCCCGCGCTGCATCATCAGGATGAGTTCGCGCTGGTTGTCCAGCACCGCAGCTTCGTCGTCCAGCGCGGCCTGGCGGCTGACCAGCTTGTCGATCTGCGCCTCGATCTGCCTTACGCGTTCGTTCGCGGTCGCGGCCTGATAGACGTCGCTGACCTTGACGTCGAGCAGCGTGGCCTGGCCGGTGCTCTTGGCGGACACCTGCAACGAGTTTTCCTGCAGCGACGCCGGCAGGTTTTCCAGCACCAGCTCGTGTTCGCCCGCGGCAAGCTCGCTGTTGGCGGCGCGGGTGACGACGGCGCGGTCCTGGTAGACGGTGACGGCGCCAATGGAGGAGGGCAGCGCGGCGGCGGCAGCCAGGCCAGGAATCGTTGAAAAAGCCAGGGCCAGAAGGGTACGTCTCACGGGAGCACCTTTATAAAGTTGAGCGCGGCTGACACCGCGTCTCCCACGGGGACGCATCGCCGGCAAGGGCGTGAGTCTAGCCCCGGCGCCGCCGGGACGGTTTACAGAAAATGACAAACGCGACAGGCGGATACGGGCTGCTGCGGGCCTTACTCGCGTTCGGGATGTGCCAGCCGGCGCAGCATGCCGACGGCGTTTTCCGCGGCCACCGATCGGTCATGGCGGCGATAGGCCATGTCCAGCAGCGCGTGCGGCGCATCGCCCTTGATTGGGCGGTACTCGATGCCTTGCGCGCCCATGTGGCGCATGGCGGCAGGCACGATGGAAATGCCCACGCCCGCCGCCACCAGGCTGACGATGGATGCCATCTGCGGCGCCTCCTGGATGACGCGCGGCGCGAACCCTGCACGCTGGCAGGCGGACTGGATGGCGTCGTACAGGCCCGCGCCGATGGGCCGGGGATAGAGGACAAAGTCCTCCTCGGCCAACGCCGAGATGGGGATGGCGCGCTTGCGGCTGAGCGGATGGTCGGGTGGCAGGGCGATCAGCATCGGCTCGTCCAGCACGCGTTCGGATTCGAATTCGGCGTCCAGGACGTAGGGCGGGCGCACGAAGGCGACATCCACCTCGCCGGCGCGCAGCCCGCGCAGCAGCGTGACGGTATTGCTTTCGGTCAGTGTGATGCGCACGTCCGGATAGCGGTCGCGGAAGGCGCGGATGGCGCGGGGCAAATAGGGGTGGAATACAGCCGACGCCGTAAAGCCGACCGTGATGGCGCCACGTTCGCCGCGGCCCAGCCGCCGTGCCATATCGACGGCGCGGTCCGCGCTGGCCAGGATGGCGCGCGCGTCGTCCAGGAACTGGGCGCCGGCCTCGGTCAGCGCAATGCCCCGTGGCAGGCGCAGGAACAGCGGCGTGCCGATCTCGCGCTCGAGTTGCTGGATCTGCTGGCTGAGCGGCGGTTGGCCGATGCCAAGGCGGGCGGCCGCGCGCGTGAAGTGCAGTTCTTCGGCGACGGCGGTGAAGTAACGCAGGTGGCGCAATTCCATCGTTTTTAAATATGAGCTAGTCCGGTTTCATATATTGGACATATGCAGGGGAAAAGTCTACTTTGTCTTCACGGGCTCATGCCCGGCGTTTTTCGAGAATCCTGATGTCTACCCCTTCTGCAAGTCCCGCCACGAAACCCGGCGCCCCGGCGCCCGATTATCTGGCGCGCGGCACGCCGGGGCTGCGCCGCGCCCAGTGGGCACTCTTCGCCGCCGGCTTTTCCACCTTTTCCCTGCTGTATTGCGTGCAGCCGCTGATGCCGTTGTTCACCCACGCGTTCAACGTATCGCCGGCCCAGAGCAGCCTGGTGCTGTCGCTGTGCACAGGGTTGCTGGCCATCGCCATCTTCTTCGTGGGCCTGTTTTCCGCCGCCTTGCCGCGCAAACGCGTCATGGCGTGGTCGCTGTTCGCGTCTGCCGTCCTCGGCACCATCGCGGCCGTCGCGCCGGACTGGCAAAGCCTCTTGGCGCTGCGTGCCCTGCAAGGCGTGGCGATGGGCGGGGTGCCAGCAGTGGCCATGGCCTACCTGGCTGAAGAGGTCGAGCCCGGCACGCTGGGCTTCGCGATGGGGCTGTACATCAGCGGCAGCGCGTTTGGCGGGCTGTCGGGGCGGGTCATAACCGGCCTGGTGTCCGACCATTTCGGATGGCGCGCGGCGATGGGCACGCTGGGACTGCTGGGCATCGTCGCGGCCATGCTGTTCGTGTGGCTCCTGCCGGCCTCGCGCCGCTTTACGCCGCGCCGCGGCCAGGGATGGGCGGGCGTCTGGGCGGATGTGCGCGAAGGCGCCAGCGCGCACCTGAAGAATGGGCCGCTGTGCGCGCTGTTCGCCATGGGCGGGCTGCTGATGGGGGCGTTCGTCGCGGTCTACAACTACGTGGGCTTTCGCCTGCTGCTGCCGCCGTTTTCGCTCAGCCAGACCTTCATCGGGTTCATCTTTGTCGTTTACCTGGTGGGCATCTTCGCCTCGACCTGGTTCGGCCGTCTGGCCGACCGGCACGGGCGCGGCGCGATGCTGGCCGCGGGCGCGGGCCTGGCGCTGGCGGGCTTGCTGCTGACGCTCTCCAATTCGCTACCCGTGCTGATCGCCGGGATCGTCGTCTTCACCTTCGGCTTTTTCGCGGCGCACGCCGTGGCTAGCGGCTGGGTCGGACAGATGGCGCGTGGCTACAAGGCGCTGGCCGCCTCGTTCTACCTGCTGGTCTATTACGTGGGATCAAGCGTGCTCGGGGCGCTCGGCGGCCAATTCTGGACGGCCGGCGGTTGGCACGGCGTGGCCGCGATGGCGGGTGGACTGCTGGCCGCTGCACTGGTGATCAGCGCGGGCCTTGCGTGGCGCACGGGACGGCGGCATTCCACGGCCGGCGTCGCCGGTCCCGCCTGATCGCGCCCTTTTTCCCCAGGAAGGGTAGCGTCGCGTTACGGAGGGTTGCGCCACGTGTGCTTCTATCGCGATACATTCTGTATTGCGATAGGGGGAACCATGCTGACCAAGCAAGACCGCGTGTCCCTGCCATGGACCGACACGCTAGCTCGTCTTGAAGACGAACGCATCATGCTGGAGCGCATTGCTGCCGGCGTACCGATCCGGCAGGTGCTGGAGCACGTGCTGCACGCCATCGAGGCGCAGTCGAGCGTGACGCTGCGCGCGTCCATCGCGCTGGTGGACGACGCAGGGACCGAATTGCGGCATGGCGCCGCGCCCAGCCTGCCGGACGCGTTCAATGCCGCCGTGGATCGGGTGGCCATTGGGCCGATGGCTGCCTCGTGGGGCGCCGCGGCGCACTCGCGCACGCCCGTCTACACGGACGACATCGCCAACGATCCGCGGTGGGCGCGGTGGCGCGACCTTGCCTTGGCCAATGGCCTGCGCGCATGTTGGTCCACGCCAATCAAGGCGCCTGACGGGCGGCTGCTGGGCGTGTTCTCCAATTACTACGACGAAAGCCGGCTGCCGTCCGCGCAGGATATCGACGCGATCGCAATGGTCACGCGCAGCGCGGCGCTGGCAATCGAACGGCATCTGCTGGACGTCGCGCTGCGCCGCAGCGGCGAACGCTGGCGCGCGATGTTCGACGGCATGCAGGAAGCCTTTTTCCTGGCCGAAGCCCTGCGCGGCGAGGATGGCCGTATCGCGGACTTCCGCTTTCTAGAGGTCAACCCCGCTTTTGAACGCCAGAGCGGCATGCGCGAAGGCGATACGCTGGGCCACACGCTGCGGGAGATGATTCCCGGGGTGCCCAGTCAGATCCTGGATACGTTCGCGCAAGTCGTGGAAACGGGCGAGCCTACCCAGTTCGAGTTCGCGGTGCCGGCGCCCAAGGATGCCTGGTATGAGGCGCGGGCCCGCAAGGAAGGCCCCGATCGCGTGATGGCACTGTTTCTTGACGTCACCGCGCGCAAGGCCGCCGAGACCGAGCTGTGGGAAGGCCAGCATCGCAAGAATTTCCTGCTGGCGCTTGGCGACCGCATGCGTGAACTGCATCTGCAGCCTGCAATCGAGGAGACCGCCTGCGCGGGACTGGGCCAGCATCTGTCGCTGGGACTGGTTGCGGTCCTGGATTGGGCCGGTGATGGCGCGGCGCCGGTGGTGTCGACGAGCTGGCGGTCCGAGACCGACCTGGCGAGCCAGGACGCCCTGGCCACGCAAGAGCTGGGAGAAGATTTCGTTGAAGCGGTGCGCAAGGGGCGCACGACCTATTTGCAGCCGCTGGTGGCGCAAGAGGGCGGCGACATCCGCCCGTCGGCCATCGTCGTGCCGATGCGCCGCTGGGCGCGGCAAGGCGGTGCGCTGTTGGTCCGCCCCTTGTCGAGCAGCCGGCTCAAGCCCGCGGATCTGGCGTTTATCGAGGAAGTCGCCGAACGGATGTGCGACGCCGTCGAGCGCTCGCAGTATGCGCGCATGCTGGAGCAGCGTGTCGAACACGCCATCGCCGAGCGCGACCGCATCTGGCGGATGTCTCCCGAGCTGCTGGCCGTGATCGACGGCCGGCGCCGGTTCGCCAGCGTGAATCCCGCCGTGCAATCCATTCTGGGATGGAGTCCCGATCAGTTCCTGTCGATGGGACTGGCCGAACTGATCCACCCGGATGACCTGGACGCCACGCGCGCCGCCTGGTCGCATCAGGGGCAGGCGGAGGGCGGGCAGCCCGCCCGCCACCTGGAAAACCGGGTCCTGCGCCGCGAGGGCGGCTACAGCTGGATCACGTGGAGCATGTCGTGGTCGCAGGACAGCCTGTACGTGGCGGGGCGGGACGATTCGGACTTGAAGGCGCAGGCCGAGGCGCTGGCCGACACCGAGAACGCGTTGCGCCAGGCGCAAAAAATGGAAGCGGTGGGACGCCTGACCGGCGGCATCGCGCACGATTTCAACAACATGCTTCAGGGCATCACGGGCGCGCTGTACCTCATTCAGCGCAAGTTGTCGGGCGGCGTGCCTGAACAGGCGCAGCGCTTCATCACGGTGGCCATGGACTCGGCGAACCGCGCGGCGCATCTGACGCAGCGGCTTCTCACTTTTTCGCGGCGCCAGCCGATCGATCCCAAGCCGTTCAGCGTCGAGGGCACGCTGCATTCCATGACGGATCTGTTCCATCGCTATACCGGCGAGGGCGTGAAACTGGTCTTCGATCTGGAGCCGGGCCTGTGGCCCGTCAACTGCGACAAGAACCAGTTCGAGAACGCGATGCTCAACCTGGTGATCAACGCCTGCGACTCGATGCCCAACGGCGGCATTTTGACTGTTGCGGCGGCAAATACGCATCTCGATGCGACGTCGCTGCGCCAGAGCCCGGGCGTCACACCGGGCGCCTTTGTCGAGGTCACTGTGTCGGACGTGGGGTGCGGGATGTCGCCCGATGTGCTGGCGCACGCGTTCGATCCATTTTTCACCACCAAGCCCCTGGGCGAGGGCACGGGGCTGGGCCTGTCCATGACCTATGGCTTCGCCAAGCAGGCGGGCGGCAGCGCCGTGCTGGAAAGCGCGGAGGGCGTCGGGACGTCGGTCCGGCTGTACTTGCCGCGGCATCAGGGCGTGCCGGAAATGGCGGCCGATACGCCGCGTGCGACGGGCACGCAGGCGGCGTCTGCCGGCCAGGCCTTCGTCATCGTCGTGGAAGACGACACGAACGTGCGCGAAATGGTACGCGAGTCGCTGGTCGACATGGGTCTGCACGTGTTGACGGCCGGCGACGGCGAGGCGGGTCTGGAGCTGGTGACGTCCACCCGCAACCTGAGCCTGCTGGTGACTGACGTGGGACTGCCCAACCTGAACGGCCGCCAACTGGCGGACGCGGCGCGCGTGGCGCACCCCGGCCTGCGTGTCCTGCTCATGACGGGCTATGCGGAAAGCGCGGCCAGCGCGGGCGGATTTCTCGAAGACGGGATGGAACTCATCGTCAAGCCGTTCTCGTTGGACGCGCTGGGTGAGCGAGTGCAGCGCATGCTGGAGCAGAGCGCAGGCCCGCAGCGCGCCAAGTAGGGGTCAAGTGTTTCAACGGCAGGTAAAAAATGCCCCGCATGGCGGACTACTTCGGGGGGAGGAGAGGCAGCAGGGGTCAGGCACGGGGCTTGCGACTAGGTCTGGGCATTTCAACCAAGGAGCTCCGCTATGAAACACCGTGCCATGACTTGCGCGTTTGCTTTGATTGCCGGCCTCGCGACTGCCGGCGGCGCCTATGCCCAATCCACGGGCCGCAGCACCCCCCCGACCTCGCCGTCCACGACGCCGAATGACGGGGCTGCCGTGCCGCCGAACACCAAGGTGCCTCCGGGCCAGATTCCTCCTGCCCCGAACGCGGCGCCCAATACGGGCACCACGCCTCCGAACCTGGACAAGAGCGGTCACATGAAGTCCGACAAGAGCCATTCGGAAATGCCCAATCGCAAGCGCGAAGCCAATGACAATGTGCCGAATACCCCGGCCGGCGGCGCCTCGCCTCCTCCGGGATATCCGAACACGGGCGGCAGCAAGTAAGCAGCCCACGCAAAAAGGCTTCCGCGAGGAAGCCTTTTTTTATGGGACGTAGGGGCTGTGGGGTCGGTGTCAGACACCCTTGGGGCGGCTTGGCAACTTGGCGGTTGCGTCTAACGGGTGTCAGACACCTTAGGTCCGAGGTGTCTGACACCCCCTGCGACGCTGTTACGCGCTGACGACGCTGTGCCCGGGGTGTCTGACACCGTCACCGGACGCCAATACCGCCGCGCTTCAATGCTGGCGGCGCAGTTCGGCCGGCGGCACGCGCAGCTGGCCGCGGTACTTGGACACCGTGCGGCGGGCAAGCAGAATGCCGTTGGACGCCAGTTGCTGCGTCAGCGCCACGTCGGAAAGCGGCATGGACGGGTCTTCGGCTTCAACCATTTCCTTGATCAACGCGCGGACTGCCGCGGCGGAACACGAGCCCCCCGATTCCGTGGCGAGCTCGCGCGAGAAGAAGTGGCGGAACTCAAAGACGCCGCGCGGGGTGGTCATGTATTTGCTGACGGTGGCGCGCGACACGGTGGATTCGTGCATGTTCAGGTCGTCGGCCACCTCGCGCAGCATGAGCGGGCGCAGCGCCACTTCGCCGTATTCAAAGAACATCTGCTGGCGCTTCACGATCGCCTCGGCCACCCGCTGGATGGTCGTATAGCGCTGCTCGACATTGCGCACCAGCCAGCGCGCCTCTTGCAGTTCCTGCGCCATGGGGCTGCGGTCGTCCAGCCGCGCGCGGCGGAAAAGGTCGGCGTAGGCGCTGTGCAAGCGCGCGCGCGGCATGGCGCTGCGGTTGGGCAGCACGCGCCAGCGTCCCTGCCATTTGTCGACAAACACATCCGGCACGACGTAGACCGGCGCATCGCCGCTGTAGCGGCCGCCGGGCTTGGGATCCAGGTGCCGGATGAGCGTGCAGGCGTCGCGCAGGTCGTCGTCCGAACACCCCAGCGCGCGGCGCAGGCCGGCGTAATCGTTCTTGCCCAGCCGCTCCAGATGATCCTGCACGATGCGCTGAGCCAGCGCCCGGATGCTTTCGTCTTCGTCGGGCAGCGCCGCCAGTTGCAGCGTCAGGCATTCGCGCAGGTCGCGCGCCGCGATGCCGGGCACATCCAGCTGCTGCACCAGGCGCAGGGCCGCCATCCATTCGCTTTCGTCGGGAATCGGGTTGATATCTTCATCGGCCGCAGTGCAGAGCGTGTCCAGCGGCGAGCGCAGGTAGCCGTCGTCGTCCAGCGCGTCGACGATGAATTCGGCCAGCAGGCGGTCGCGCGGCTGCAGGTGGTAGTTGCCCAGTTCGAAGGACAGGCGATCGCGCATCGACACATTGGCGCAGGCCCATTGGCCGAGGTCGCTGTCCCCGCCGGACGGGGCGTGCGTGGGGTAGTCGCCGGAGTAGGCGGGGGCATCGGGCGGGGGCTCATCCACGTCGGGGCTTTCCGAAGCCGCGACAGGCTCCGGGGCGGACTGTCCATCGGTCTCAGTCATCTCGCCGCGCACGCCAGGCGCGGTCGAAGCCGCCTCGGGCTCCGACTCGTCCGGATCTTCAAGAAAGGGGTTGGTGGCCAGCGCGTGCTGCACGGCCGTCGTGAACTCCAACGCCGACATCTGAAGCAGCTTGACGGATTGTTGCAGACGCGGCGCCAGCGTCATTTGCTGGCGCAGGCGAAGTTCTTGCATCGGGTGGCCCAATCGAGTCTCCTGAAGGGGCAGCCGCCGGAAGGCGGCTCATTCCTCTTCTATACGCAAAGATCGTGCCAGCCTTGTGCGCGGGGCGAAGCCGCGTCGGGAACGCGGCATGCTGGGAGAGTATTACAAAGGGGGTGGTAAGAACTGCTCAGGCGGCCGCGCCGGGTTCGTCCTTTTCATAGACATCCAGGCGGTTGTATAGCGTCTTCAGACTGACGCCGAGCGTCTCGGCAGCCAGCCGTTTGTCGCCCGCATGATGCGCCAGCGTGGCCAGGATGAATTCGCGCTGGGCGCGCCCGAGCGGCATGCCCACGGGGAAGTTCAACGATCCTTCGCGCATCTGGGCCTGGTTGGGGCCTCGGTTGCGCGACAGCAGTTCGGCGTCCAGCTCGGTGTCGGCCATGATGTAGGCGCGCTGGATCACGTTGCGCAGCTCGCGGACGTTGCCCGGCCAGTCGTGCGCCTTGATCGCTTCCAGCATGTGCGGGGAAAACGTCTTTTGCGTGCCGTGCTGGGCATTGAGCGTGTCCAGGAATTGCTTCGCCAGCAGCAGGGCATCGTCGCCGCGCTCGCGCAAGGGCGGTACGCGCAGTGGAATTACGAGCAGGCGGTGCAGGAAATCCTGGCGCAGCCGGCCGTCCGCGACCGAGGCGGCCGGATCCCGGTTGCTGGCACAGATGACACGCACATTGGCGCGCAACACGTCCGTGCCGCCCACGCGCTGATACGTACCCACTTCCAGCACGCGCAGGAAATGCACCTGCATGTCCGGCGGCATTTCCGTGACTTCGTCCAGGAACAAGGTGCCGCCGCTGGCAAACTCGAAATAGCCGGCATTCTGGGATACGGCACCGGTGAAGCTGCCTTTCTCGTGGCCGAATAGTTCCGCATGCGCCAACGATCCGCTGATCGCGCCGCAATTGACCGCCACGAAGGGCTGGTCGCGGCGATCGCTCGCATCGTGGATGGCGCGCGCGACAATTTCCTTACCCGCGCCACTTTCACCGATAATGAACACGCTTGCATCGGTGGCTGCGGCAAGGGAGATCTGACTCCCCAGCTTGCGCATTTGCGGCGACATGCCGCTGGTGTCTGCGAAAACGGAAGTGGGGGAAGGCGCGGTAGCGCGCGTAGCGGTATTTCGACTAGCCATACTTGATCCCTAGTCCCGGAAGCGGGCCTGCAGCTCCATCGTAGAGGGCCGGCTGCCGTCTGATTGCGACGAGTTGCAAGTATTGGAAAACGTTGGTCGAAACGGGCGAATATTTGCGCCGGCCGACCCCATAGTGACTATTCTCACAGTTATAGAAGGGATACGGAGATAGCATGCCTCACCTGCTGATCGTCGATGACGACGATGCGATACGGGAAACACTGGCCGAAATCGGCCGCGATAGCGGGTTTTCGGTGGCCCTGGCGGCCAGCGTCAAGGACGCCCTGATCCAGCTCGAACGGCAAGCGCCGGACCTGGTGCTGACGGACGTCCGGCTGCCGGGTGGCAGCGGCATGGACATCTTCAAGAACGTTGCCGCGAGCAGCGCCGAAGTGGTGGTGATGACCGGCCACGGTACTGTCGACAACGCCGTCCAGGCCTTGCGCCTGGGTGCGACCGACTATCTGGTCAAGCCGATCTGCATGGAGCGCCTGGAGGAAATCCTCAAGCGCATCATGATCAATTCGGGCGGCGAGATGCCCGGCACCCCATTCGAGGAACCGGGCCGTTTTGGCAAGCTGTTTGGCAAGTCTGAACGGATGCAGACGCTATACCGCCAGATCGGGCGCGTGGCGCCCACCACGGTCACCACCTTGCTGATTGGCGAAAGCGGCACCGGCAAGGAACTGGCCGCCCATGCCATCCACGAACTCAGTCCGCGCCGTCAGCGGCCGTTCATCGCGGTCAACTGCGGCGCAATTTCGCCCAACCTGATCGAAAGCGAAATGTTCGGCCACGAGCGCGGCAGCTTTACCGGCGCCGATCGCCAACACAAGGGTTACTTCGAACGCGCGGACGGCGGCACGCTGTTCCTGGACGAAGTCACGGAGATGCCGCTCGACTTGCAGGTCAAGCTGCTGCGCGTGCTGGAGACCGGGCAGTTCATGCGCGTGGGCACCAATCGCGAAATCGCCTGCGACATTCGCGTGGTGGCCGCCACGAACCGAAATCCGGAACAGGCCGTGCAGGAAGGCAAGCTGCGCGAGGACTTGTATTACCGCTTGAGCGTATTCCCCATCGAGCTGCCGGCGCTGCGCGATCGCGGCAGCGACATCCAGTTTCTGGCGCAGCGCTTCCTGCAGACGCTCAACGAAGAGTCCGGCAAGTCCAAGGCGTTTTCGCCTGAGGCGGCCGCGGCGCTCGAGCAATACGAATGGCCGGGCAACGTGCGCGAGTTGAAGAATTTTGTTCGTCGCGCGTTCATCATGGCGGATGGCGACGTGCTGGATCTGGACATGCTGGTGCCACATGTCTCGCCCGGTGGCGAGTCGGCTGGCGGCCAGGTCAGCGTGCCCGTCGGCGAGACGCTGGCCGAGGCCGACCGGCGTCTTATCCTCGCGACGCTTGAACGGTGCAACGGCGTCAAGAAGCAGGCGGCTGCCGTGCTCGGCATCAGTCCCAAGACGCTCTACAACCGTCTGGAGGAATACGCGGCAGCGGGCTATGCGCTGCCGGGCGAGAATCCCCGGACGGGCGGGCCGTCCCGGGAATCCGCTTAAGACCGCTTATTTGTTGTAGCGGGTCTTCAGGTCGGCCATGCAGGCGTCCTTGGCATTACCGGACATGGCATCGCACTTTTCCTTGCCGACTTTATAGTCGGCATCGTTGCGCGTCTTTGCCGCGTCATGCGAGGCCTCGGCCTTTTCCTTCGCGGCCTTGGTGTCTGCCTTGGCCTTGTCGCGCGTGGCTTCGGCCTGTTGCTGGCAGACGTCCTTCTGGTTGCCCTTCATGCCGTCGCATTGCTTCCTGTCCATCTTGTATTGGTTGTCGATCTGATCGTTCGTGCGAACGCCAGCGGTGCCAGTCTGCGCGGAGGCTTGGAACGCGAGGACCGAAAAGCAGAGGGCAAAAGCGGGGCAAATCGTTTTGGACAGCTTCATGACTGACTCCTTTGGAAAGTGGTCCGATAGTTGGCGGACCCGACAGGGGTCAGAGCAAGCGCCGTGCCCAGCGCCTTCAGGCACGGCGCTTGCGCGGGGTACGGCGGCCCGGCCGCCATTCTCGGCTGGGCGCGTTTCAAGGAGAGCATTCATGACGACCCCACACGAACAACAGCCCGGAAAGTCCAAGGCCAACACCCCGAAGGACGACACGGAAGCGTCGAACCAGAGCGGGCAATTCGGGGCTGACAAGCCGACCGATAAGGAAGAGCCGTACAAGCGCGAATCGGACAAGGCGCCGAACACCAAAGGGGCCGAGTATGAAGAGGGCGGCCAGTATCCGGGCAAGCGTCCCGGAGGGAAGTGACGCCGTTGTCCCAGCGCCGGCAGTCCCGGCGGCGCGGTTTCGCGCCGCATAAACGGTACCGGCGGTGCACCCTGCGGGCGCCTTCGTTGAATGCGTTCAGCGGGGCGCTTCGTTCAGGTCATCGGCCAAGCGAAACAGCAGCACGACGCAGTACAACGCGGCGATGCCGATCAGGCCGTAGACGACGCGCGCCGCCGCAGCATGCGGCAGGATTTTTGCGATCACATCCAGATTGACGGCGGCGATCAAGCCGCTGTTCAAACCGCCCGCCACCACGGCGATCAGCGCCGTCCAGTCCAGCGCGGACAGGCTGCACGTGGGGCTGTCGCGGCCATCGTCCGACACTGCCAGGGATACCGGCTGTGGCAACACGTCTGACAAGGGCTCCGGCTCATCGGGACCAGGACCGGCAAACAGCTCCTCGCTACGGGATATTTCCATCGTCTTTCCTCATTGGGGCGGCGCGGGTCGTTCAGGGATCCGCGACGCCGATACGTAGGGGCTAGCCGCCGTTGCGGACCGGGTCGGGCGCATCGCGCGAGATGCCGGCCTCGTCCGCGTCCGTGATGCGATCGGTCGCGACGTCCGCGCCGTCGTCGTCCTCAAAGTCCGGTTCCACGCTTTCGCGTTCGCCGGTGGCCTGGGAATCGCTGTCGGTGTGCCGGCGGTCGAACGGCAGGTCGCTGGCGGAATCCGAGGAGTCACTGGGACCCAGATCGGGTCGGCCGCTGTCGTCGGGGTTCAGATCAGTGTCGGGAATACGGGGCATGGCAATCTCCGGATAGGACGGGGTGCGGATACGGAACGGCGCGAGGACGCCGCATGTGGTCGCGGATTGGCAGCAAGCGCCATGCCGAAGGCGCGGATCAACGGGGCGAGTCGGACGGGGTAGGAGCAGGGCAGGTATGGAAGTTGCTCCTGATGGGTGAATTTTCTACCGGGAGATTGTCATGTCCTTGATTGTCGCTGCACGGTTCCAGACCTTCGACGAAGCCACGCTGGCCGCCCAGAAGCTGTTTGCCGAGGGCTATACCGAGGACGACATCCACACCTTCTACGTCAGCATCGCCGGCGAGCACGGGCGCTTTCCGCTTGGCGGCGACCGCGTCGCGGACCCGGACGCCAAAGGCGGGCATTTCGGTGCGGTCGCCGGCGCGTCGCTATTGGGTCTGGTGTTTGCCTTGGTGGCGGGGGTGATCGCCGCGCAATTTGCCGCGTCGATCTTCATCACCATTGCGGCGGCCGGCGTGGGCGCCTATATCGGGGCGCTGGCGGGCGCCATGTGGGTGATCGGCCGCAAGAAGCGCGTGCGCACGGCGCCCGGCGAGCCCGAGAAATCCCACCCGCCGGTACGCCAGGCTGGTGTGATGCTGGCGCTGCATGTGGACATCGGCCGCGAACAGCAGGCGCGCCAGCTTCTGCGCGAGGCGGGCGGCACGGATATCGAGCGGGCGAATGGCCGTTGGCAAGACGGCAAGTGGCAGGACTTTGATCCGCTGGATCCGCCGCGCCGCGTTGAAGCGCCCACGACCGCCAATTGAATGCCAATAGGCCCTCAGCACGGAGACATAACAATGAAGCCATTTTCAATTTCCTCGATGGCGGCCGTCGCTGCGGCGCTCGTCCTGGCGGGTGCCGGCCCGCTGAGCCAAGCCGCCGAACTTGACGCGTCAGACGCGCGATTCCTGCAGGCGGCGTCGGGCGCCGGCATGTTCGAGGTGCAGGCGGCCGAGCTGGCCGGCAAGCGCGCGCAGGACGCGCAGGTGCGCGCCTTCGCGTCCAAGATGCTGGAACAGCACACTGCCGTGAACAAGGAACTGAAGGCGCTGGCCGCCGCGAAGAATGTGGCGTTGCCGGATCAACCGGCCGAGCCTGAGCGCGCCACGCTGCACGAACTGCGTGGCAAGACCGGCGCGGCGTTTGACCAGCTCTACATCCAGAAGGCGGCCGTGGATGCCCACGCCACCGCCAACCGCCTGTTCGAGACGGCCGCGAAGGAGTCGGAGGATGCGCAGGTGCGAGACTTTGCGGTACGCACCTTGCCGATGCTGAGCGACCACTATGCAATGAGCCGGGCGCTTCAGCGCGAACCCGCTGTCAATGGAGACCGGATCCATCCCGCTCCCAAGGGCGAGGCGCCGCCGGTGTCCCCGGCATCCCGATCCGCGCCGGCGTCGGTGGTGCCGGAAAAGTGACGTGCGTAGCGGGGCGCGGAGGGGCAGTGCGCGGCGCGCCCGCGCTCAGTCGCCCGCGCTGCCGGTGATGGGCAGCACGATGCCGGTGATGTAGCTCGAGCATTCAGGCGAAGCCAGAAAGACATAAGCCGGCGAGATTTCCTCGGGCTGCGCTGGGCGTTTGAAGTCCGTTTTTTCGCCAAACGACTTGATCTCTTCGGCGCTTCGGTCGGCCGGATTCAGCGGCGTCCACACGGGTCCAGGCGCCACCGCGTTCACGCGGATGCCTTGCTCGGCAAGATTGGCGGCCAGCGATCGGGTGAAGGCATGGATCGCCCCCTTGGTGGACGAATAGTCAAGCAGCTTGGCGCTGCCGTTCAGGCCTGTGACCGAGCCCGTGTTGATGATGGCGTCGCCCGCCTTCAGGTGTTCAAGCGCCGCGCGCGCCATGTAGAAATAGCCGGTGATGTTGGTGCGCAGCGTCTTGTCCCATTTCTCGTCGCTGATTTCCGGCAGCGTTTCGGTGTGCAGCTGGTAGGCGGCGTTGTTGACCAGGATGTCGAGTTTGCCGAAGTGCTTGGCGACCTGCGCCACCGCTTCGTTGCAAAAGGCCGCGTCCTGCACATCGCCCGGAATCAGCAGGCATTGGCGGCCCTCGGCTTGCACCGCGCGGCTGGTCTCCTTGGCATCTTCGTGTTCGTCCAGGTACAGCACCGCGACGTCGGCGCCCTCGCGGGCAAACAGAACCGCGACGGCGCGGCCGATGCCGGAGTCGCCACCGGTGATGATGGCAACCTTGTCCTGCAGTTTGCCGCTGCCTTTGTAGCCGGGCGCCTGGTACTGCGGTTTGAGCAGCATGTCGGCTTCAACGCCTGGCTGTTCGTCCAGATGCTGGCCCGGCATGGGCGGCGTGGGATGCGGGCGGTCGCCGGTCTGGGCGCTTTTGGGTGTGCTCATGTTTTCTCCCATTGGGCGGCGCGGGATGCGCCTTGCGCCCGGGAGTCAAGCAAACGCCGTGCCCGGCGGCCGCGTCGAACCGTCTACTGGCGCCCGACAATGATGCCGAGCAGAAACGCCGCGCCCGCCGCAAGCCCGACCGCCTGCCAGGGGCGCGCGTGGATGTATTCCTCGGTGCAATCCAGAGTTTCGCGCATGAGGTCATGCGCGTTGTCGGACGCATCGCGCAGGCTTTGACGCGTGGCTTGAAGCTGGTCGCTCAAGCGCGCCTTCAAGGCCTCAAGGTCCGTTGCCGAGCTGTCGCTGAGCGTGGCTTCCAGCTCGTCGATCCAGCTTTCCGGATGCCGCGAGCGCCGGTAGGCGCCACGATCGTCGGGGCCGTTCTCGGGAAAGTCGGAAGGCATAGGGGTATTCGTCGTGGCCATCGAAAGCTCCTGACTGTCGGGCGGAAAATGCGCCGTCGCGGCCGGCCCGGGCGGCCGCGTGGCGGGGCGAGGCTTACGCCTCGACCATGTCTCGGCATGCCAGCGTGCAGGCGATGCAGGCGCCCGCGCAGATCTGGCATTTTTCGGATTCGTGCGTGGAGCACTGCCTGGCGCAAGCGTCGCAGACCAGCGCGCACAGGGTGCACAGCGCCTGCGCGAATTCGCCTTCGCGGGCCAGCATGGCCGCGCATAGCCGGCAAACCGCCGCGCAGTCGGTGCACAGGGCGATGCAGGACCTGAGCTGCGCCGGGTTCTGCCGCAGGCAACTGGCGGCGCACTGGTCGCACGCCACTGCGCATTCATAGCAGGCTTGCACACATTGTTCGAAGTTTGGGTCTCGCATTGCATCTCCTTGTGAGCGGCCGAGGCCGCGCCGCCACACAAGTGCAGGGCGCCCGGCGGCACATCCGCTTGCAATTTGAAGGTCTTGACAGTTTTTCCCGCGGGCGAGGAACCGTAGGATGAAGGTTCGCAAAGGCAGGAGATCACCATGAAACCTTCGTCCGCACCCAAATCCACCCCGTCGGCGCGCGCCGACAAATCCGCGCAGGACAACGCTAAGATACTGCCGCCGAGTGGTCCCGTCGACGTGCCGAATCTACCGGATAAACCCGACGCCGACACGCCCGATGAGGCGGCGCGCGACAAACGCGAAGTGGTCGACAACAAGACCGAGTCGAACTGGGCCGACGGCTCCGCGCCGCAACCCCGCGCCAAGAACGCGCGGTCGTCGATTTTCTGATCAGTCATCGGCCGCCTGCTGGTCGTGAAGGAACGCGAGCAGGCGCCGCTCGTCGGCGCTGAGCCCGCGAGGACCCGCCGGGGCGGCTTTGCGGGCCGGTAACGTGCCGGTCAGGTAAGCCTCCATGATTGCGGGGTGCACATAGCACGCGCGGCAGACGGCCGGCGTGTTGGCCAGCCGTTTCGAGACTTCTTTGATCACGTCCACGGCCTCCTGCTTGGCGCGCCGCTCGTCGTCGGCCTGGCGCACCTGCAGCGCGGCATAGGCCATCACGGAGCCAGCCCAGGTGCGGTAGTGTTTCGCCGTGTATTCGCCGCCGCCCGCGTTGCGCAGATAGGCGTTGACCGCGCCCGAATCGACCGGATGCTTGGCCCCGTCGCTATCCAGATACTGAAATAGTTGTTGGCCGGGAATGTCCAGGCACTGCTTGATGATGCGCGCGACCCGCCGGTCGGTGACCGTCACGTCGTGCGCCACGCCGCTCTTGCCCTGAAAACGGAACCGGAAGCGGCTGCCGGCCACGGTCGTGTGCCGGCGTGTCAGCGTCGTGAGGCCATACGATTTGTTGGCTCGTGCGTATTCGCGTCCGCCGATGCGGATCAGCGTGATCTCCAGCAGGCGCACCAGTACGGAGATCACCTTGTCCTGCGTGAGGCCGGGGATTTTCATGTCGCGTTCGACCTGGCGCCGGATGCCGGGCAGGGCGTGACCGAAGGACAGCAGGTTCTTGTATTTGGTGGCATCGCGCACCGCCGTCCAGTCCGGGTGGTACCGATACTGCTTGCGGCCCCGCGCGTCGCGCCCCGTGGCCTGCAGATGCCCATCTTTCAGCGGGCATATCCATACGTTCTCGTAGGCCGGCGGAATGGCCAGGGCGTTGATGCGCTGGATTTCGGATTCGTCGGTGACGCGAGCGCCGTTCTGATCCAGGTAATGAAACGTATGGGCGTTGACCCGCACGCGGGTGTACCCGGGTTGCGTGTCATCCACATAGGTCAGCGCCGCCTCTTCGACGGGCAGCGGATCCGGGTCCTTTTGCGTGCGGGTGCTCATTCAATCTCCGGGTGCGCGCGGTAGCGCCCGCATCCAGCACGCCGCGTTCCCGGCCGGGCCTCGCAGGGCGGCCGGCGGGTTTGGGCACGGCGCTTGCTGAAGACCGGGTTGGTGATCGTGCCGCCGGTACCCACGCCGGGCCTGAAGCGCCGCCAGCGAGAGAATCTTCACAGGAGAGTGCAATGCAAACCGTCCTGCAATTACATGTGCCGCCGAAGCCGGACCCGATTCCGCCCGGCTCGCCGCCGGGCGATCTGCCCGTGGATCCGGATACCGATGAGCCGGACGTGGATCTTCCCCCGCTATCCCCGCCCGTCAAGGAAATCGTGCCGCCGAAAGACGCCTGACGCTACGCCCCTGAACAACTCGAATCAACAAAAACCAAGGAGTCATTATGTCGACCATCCTGCTGATCATCCTGATCCTGCTGCTTATCGGCGCCGTGCCCGCTTGGCCGCATAGCCGTGGCTGGGGCTACTACCCCAGCGGCCTCTTGGGCATCGTCGTAGTGGTGCTCATTGTGTTGCTGCTGATGGGACGCATATAGCGCCATGACACGCTGAAGGCCGCCGGATGCCTGCTAGCGTTCGGCTGGCCCCGTCAGGATGGACGCCAAGGGGCGCCCGTCCTGGCGCGTACGCCGCGTCGGGCGTAAGATTTGCGGGTTTCAGCAGCAACCTATACCCGCAGCCCCGACATGAGCATCCCCTTACTGATCCTGATCGACAGCGTTCGGGACTATCTTCCCGTCATTGAATCCAAGGGCTTTCGCCCGATCCTCGCCACCACCGACCAGACTCGCGCCCAGGCCATCCAGGACCATGGCGCCGATATCCGCGCCGTTCTGACCCGCGGCGCCACTGGCTTGCGCGCCGACGAGATGGCCGCGCTACCGCACTTGAGCATCGTGTGCTCGCTGGGCGTCGGCTATGAAAATATCGACCTTGCCGCAGCGCACACGCGCGGCATCCAGGTCACGAATGGTCCGGGCGCCAATGCCGTGTCCGTGGCCGACCACGCGATGGCGCTGCTGCTGGGCGCCGCGCGCCGGTTGCCGCAGGCCGACGCCTGGGTCCGGCAGGGGCACTGGAGCGGCTTCATGGGTCCGCAAGTCAGCGGCAAGCGTCTGGGCATTCTTGGGCTGGGCACGATCGGCCTGGAAATCGCCCGCCGGGGCGCCAATGGGTTTGGGATGAGCGTGGGGTACTACAACCGCCGCGCCCGCCCGGAATGCGGCTATACGTACTTCGACAATCCGCGCGCGCTGGCGGCTGAGTCCGATTTTCTGGTGGTGGCCACGCCCGGCGGCGCGGGCACGCATCATCTGGTGGACGCCGGCGTGCTGGAGGCGCTGGGTCCGGACGGGTATCTCATCAATATCGCGCGCGGCAGCGTGGTCGACACGGACGCGTTGATTGCCGCGCTGGCCGGGAAGCGCATCGCCGGCGCGGGATTGGATGTGGTGGACGGTGAACCGACCATTCCCGATGCGTTGAAGCGGCTGGACAACGTGGTCCTGACGCCGCATAGCGCGGGACGCTCGCCCGAAGCGGTAGCGGCGACCGTTGCTCTGTTTCTGGAAAACGCCACGGCGCACTTTGGCGGCAAACCCGTCCTGACGCCGGTGCGGGACGCGAGCCTCGTGGCGGCGTGAAGCCGCGCGGCCGTTTACCGACGTGAACGTAACGTCGGCGGATGTGCCGATGTTGAATGCGCCGACGTCGCGTCCTTTGGGGGACGCGGCGTCGGCGTCTTTGCGGCTACGGTTCGGCCACCCCGTCAGTGCGAGAACATGATCGGCACGGTCATGCTCTTCAGAATGGACGCTGTGGCGCCGCCCATGGCCCATTCCCGGAACTTGCTGTGCCCGTACGCACCCATGACGATCAGGTCCGCGCTGTAATCCGCGGCGGCATTCAGGATGGTGCTGCCGACGCCGACGCCCTTGATGTCGCGGCGCACGTGGTCCGGCGCGGGAATGCCGTGCGCCACGCAATAGGTGGCCAGGTCTTCGAAGGGGATGGATTCGATGTTGCGGGTGGCCGCGCCTTCGTCCATGGTCAGCACGACCACGTGCGAGGCGCCCTGTAGCAGCGGGGTGGCGTCGGCCAGCGCGCGGGCGGCTTCGCGGCTGCCGTCCCAGCAGAGTAGGACGCGATCGCCGATGACCGGGAATTCGCCGCTGGACGGCACGACCATGACGGGACGGCCCGCGGTCAGCAGGGTTTGCTCGACGAATTCGTTTTCGTGCGCGGCCTCGACGTCGTCGCGGTTCTGCTGGCTGACGATGATGAGGTCGCTGGCACGGCCGTGCAGAGCGACGGTGGCGCTGGGCGAGGATTCGCCGGCGCGGACGACGGCCGGTACGTCTGCAGTGGCGGCGGCTTCCAGAAAGGCGTTTTGTACCTCGCCCCGGTTCTGCGCCTGCAGGTTTTTGATGATGTTGAGCGAGCGCGACATCATGACGGATTCGCCGTAGTAATACTGCGGCGGCGCGGAGCTGGCGTAGACCCCCACCAGTTCGGCCTTGTGGCGCTTGGCCAATTCCAGCGCGAGCGCGGTGCGGCGCTTGCAGTCAAACCCGTGGTCCAGGTGGACGGAAATGCGGCGGTACATGGAGGGCCTCCTTGGTTAAACAAGCCATGTCCGTATGGTTGCCGTTTAACCTGGGCTCCCCATTGATGCGCGTCAAGCCGGTTGGAGTTTCACCCCGCCGGCTCAATGCAAGCCGCTATTGCGGCGCCGGGTCGCGTTGCACGCGGTCGCGCAATTGGCGGATCTGCCGTGCCTGCTGCGCGATGCGGTCCAGCGGCGCGGCGAGCGCCGGCTCGGCGGCGGCGATGACCGCGGGCACGCCCAGGCCGCGTGCCTCGCGCACGGGGGCCGGGCCTTCCGGATGCAGCACATGCGCCAGCACGGCGCCATAGTCCCGCAGGGCTGCCGCCGCAGGGGACTCGGGCGGCAGGGCTGGCTGGATTTCCAGCACGGTGCCCGCGGCCGTGATGCGGCGCATGGCGTTGAGCAGGTTCACGGCGGTGTCCACGTTCCGGTCGCGATGCACCGGATTCTGCTGGAGCCGCTGCAGGGACGCCTCGGCGTTGTCGGCCGACAGGCAGGCAAGCCGGCGCAGTCCCACGATGTCGCGGGAGGCGGCGGCGCCGCTCTTGTCCTGTGCCAGGGCCAGCGCGTAGTCCGCATGCCGCTGCAGCGCGCGCGTCAAGGCGCCGGCAAGCTGCCGCGGCTCTTTTTCCGGCCAGACCAGAAATCCCACGAGCAGCGCCAGAATGCCGCCCAGGACGCTGTTGAACGCGCGCAGCGCGGCGAGCGTGGGCTCGTAGATCTCGGGCTGCTGGATGTGGCTGACCAGCACGAACTGCGACGTCAAAAAGAAGGTGAAAAGCGCGTAATGGACGGTGCGCGCGGCGAACGTGCCCAGCGCGATGGGCAGGACCGCCAGCGCCACGGATAGCGGTGTGGTGAGCAAAAGTCCCAGCAACGAGGCGCCGATGGCGCCGGCCACACTGCCGACCACGCGCTCGACCGTGCGCTGCCAGGTCGTCGCAAAGTAGGGCTGCAGAATGAAAACCAGCGTTAGCGACATCCAGTAGCCGTGGTTGACGGCGAACGTCTTGGATAGCGCCACCGCAATGGTGGCGCCCACGCCAACCCGCAGCGCGTGACGGAAGGCGTCGGATTCGAACCGCAGGTTCTGGCGCAGCGTGCGCCAGGCCTGCCGGGCGCCGCTCGCATCGCTTGCGCGGTGCGCGGGTGCGGCCGGGGTGGCGGCGAGGTCGAACAGGGATTGCGTGACCGCCTGCGCGGTGTGCAGCAGGCGGTCCAGCACCGGCACCACGGTGGCAAGGTCCGGCGCGTAAGCCATGGCGCCGCCGCGCAGGTCGCGCAGTCCGGCGTTGTAGTGGGCCAGGCGCTCGCGCAGGCACTCGGCCTGCTTGGCGTCGCTGACGTCAGAGGTGCTGGCGATGGCGTTGCAGACGCTGGCGTAGCGATGCAGCGCGTGCGACAGGTGCGCCCCGGCGCTGCGGCCCAGCCAGCGCGGGGCGTTGGATTCCAGCAGGTCGGCGGCGGCGACCAGTGCGATGAAGCTGTCCTCGGCGCTGTCCAGCAGGTACAGCAGTTGATGGGCGCGGGCCCGGCGCGACGGGCGGGCGTCGAGCACCTCGCGGATCCGGACGCGGGCGGCTTCCAGGGCGGCGCGCTGGGCGCTGCGCTGCGGCCGGACGACGGCGCTCCAGGCTTGTGGCTCTGCCGCGGGCGCCAGGCCGGAGTACATGCGGGCCAGCGCATCGGAAAAGTCGGCGAGGCCCCGGTAGCAGTGGGCGACCGCATGGGTCGCGTCCTTCCAGGGCCGGCGGCGCCAGACAAGCGCCGTCATCAGGATCGCCCATACCGCGCCAGCCAGGAAGAATAGGGTGTACCAGAGGCTTTCCTGAAGCGTCGGCGCCGGCAGCTCGGCGGCCACGACAAAGCCGGCCGACAGCAGCGTGCCCACAATGGCGGCAGCGGGGCCCAGCACCCGCAATAGCCCGCCGAAGGTGCAGCAGACAAAGGTCAGCGGCAGCAGCAACCACAGATGCGACGCGCTGGCGCTGGCCAGCAGGCAGAACAGCGCGCCGATCAGTCCCAACGCCAGCATCGACCCGGCGCGCTTGCGCAAGGGGCCGCCGGGGTCGCCGAAGCAGGCCCAGAACGCCGCGATGGCGGTCCAGCCCAGGCGCGGCTCGTGGACCAGCACGGCGAGGATGACGGGAGCCGCACTGATGGCGGCGGCTTGCAGGGCATCGAGCCACAGGACATTGCGCAGGGAGGCGCGCCAACGGGTAAGCAAACTAGTCACGCGGATGAAGTGCAGCGGAAAGAGGGCGGGCCAGGGCCGAAAGACGGCAACCCTACCATGTCGACAAGACAGTGGCGGGAGAATGCGGGAAGGCCAGGCAACAAGCCCGCAACGGGCGAACGAGCCGCCCGCAAAGCCGCGCCAAACATGAATTTGCGCACCTTAACACTGATGGTTACATGTGTGTGACTTTATGGCTCGGAGGGCGCAGAATGCGTCAATATCGTGTCCCGATCTGCGCCCGGACAGCGCAGGCAAGCCGTCGGGACACTACCGGAGCAAGCCATGTCAAATACTGAGTCTTGCCAAAATCCCGTGGTCAGCGACGCGGAAATCACGGCAATGATCACCGGCAGGGACGGGCTGCGAGTGCTCCTGCAACCGCAAGTCGACCTGCTGACCGGTCGCATCGTTTCCGCCGAAGCGCTGGTGCGCTGGCAGCACCCGCAGCTTGGCACCGTGATGCCTAACGATTTCATCCCTGCGGTAAACCGGCTCGGGCTGGACTGCATGCTGTTTGAACGCGTGTGCGTGCGGGTCATCGACGCGCTTCAGACGCTGCGCCGCGTTGGCGTCGCCGTGCCGCTGGCGATCAACGCGCCGGCCACCACGCTGTCGGAAATACGCTGTGTCGACTTCCTGCTGGACCGCGTGCGGGCCGCGGAACTGCCGCCGTCGCTGGTGCGTGTGGAACTGACGGAAGACCAGCCCATACACGACCTGGACGTGCTGCGCGCATCTTTGCTGCGCCTGGAAGAGGCGGGCTGCGAAGTCAGCCTCGACGACTTCGGCACCGGCCACGCGTCGCTGAAGCTGCTGTCGGCGCTGCCGCTATCCGAAGTGAAGATCGACCAATATTTCGTCACGCGCATGCGCCGCAGCGCCGTGGCCTTCGAAGTCCTGCGTACCGCCGCGGAGCTGGCTACCCGCCTGGGTTGGCGCGTGGTCGCCGAAGGCGTGGAGAACGTTGCCGACATTCCCGCCCTGCGCGCGGCGGGCTGCCGCTACGGACAGGGGTTTTCGTTGGGTCGGCCCATGCCGCTGGACGAACTGATCCTGCGGCTGCGCACTCAGCGCGACGGCGGAGAGCCGCTGGCAGCGCCTGCCGCCTACGCGTCGTCGTGGCTGGACGCGTTCGATGGCCCCGGCCAGGATGCTGAAACCGGACGGCCCGCCGTGCACACGGCATTGCTCTAGCCCCTGTGCAACGGTAGTTTTTACCGATCGGCGCGGCATTTTGCGCCTTCCGCTTCCGTCCCCCAAGAATCATGTCTGGCGCTTCCCGTTGCGGGCGGCGTTGGGCACGCGGGTTGCTCTAAGGTCTATGCGGAATATCTCCGCCTACTAGGAGACGTGTAATGGCCAACCAAAACCAACCCGACCAGCAGAAGCAACCGCAAAAGCAACAATCCCAGGAGAATCCTCGGGACCGTAACCAGCCGGGTCAGCAGCCCGGCCAAGCTGGCGAGCAGATGGAGAAAGACCGTAATCAGCAAGGTCAGACTTCAGATCAGCAAAACAGGAATCAGCGCTAAATGCGCTGACTACGCCGGCCGCGTGACCAGCGCGCGGTTCGTTGCGTAGTGCCTGACGGCCCCGGCCGCGTCCGCTCTCCGTGGCGCATCCGGGGCCAAATTGCGTCTGCCACCCCCGTTTATGCCGACAGGCACAGCACTGCGGGTCCGTCGCGCAGCAACTCGGTGATGGGCAGCAGGCCGTGGGCGTCCGTGCGCACGCGGCGGCCGGTCAAGGCGTCATGCAGCGACAGGCCAGGACTGCCTGCCGGCAATCGCAGCGTCGTCCCGGCCCAGAACGCGCGCGCGCCGGCTGCGTCGCCACGCGCATACCCGGTCAAATGCAGGGCACACGTCCGCGCCGCGACGATGAGGGCCGTCTGACCCTCGTGTTGGCGCACATACGCCAGCACGTGGCCGGCTTGAGCGCCCTCGGCCGCGACCGAGTGGAATTCCCCACTCGTAAAGGGCGCAGGGGTGCGCTGGCGGGCCAGAAGCAGCCGGTGGATCAGCGCCTGCTTGACCGCGCCGGTGCGCCAGGCCGACTCGGACAGGTCGATCGCCACGTCGCGTGATCCGTCAGCGAGCAGCTTCGCACGCAACGCGTAGTCGACCGGCCTGCGATTGTCCGGATCGACCAGGCTGAAATCCCACAAATCGGTTCCCTGGTACAGATCCGGCACGCCGGGCAAGGTGTTGCGCAGCAGCGTCTGCGTGAAGCTGTTGACCATGCCCGCGGGCGCGATCTCCAGGGCAAAGGCGGCAATGCCGGCCAGCACGCGGCGGCCTTCGGGGTCTCCGCCCAGCCACGCCAGGCATTCCTTTGCGGCGGCTTCGTAGGTGGGATCCTGGTCGGTCCAGCTGGTGTGCAGCTTGGCCTCGCGCAGCGCCTTTTCCTGCCACTGGCCGATCCGGTCCAGCCACGCTTGCAGGGCGTCGGGCGACCAGTCGGGGGGATCCGCGCGCCACTCGCAGGGCCATGCGCCGATCAGCGTCTGGATCAGCATGTAGCGGTCTGCCCGCGTCATGCCGCCGGGCAATGCGTCGATCCAGCCGCGCGCGGCCTCCTGCCAACGCTCGGGCATTTCCGTCAGGACAGCCAGCCGCATCCGTGTGTCTTCGCCGCGCTTGTGGTCGTGCGTGGCGGTGGCGAGCATGGCGCGGGGATGGGTGCGTGCGCGGGCGGCGCAGGCGGCATGGAAATCTTCGGCCGATAGGCTGAAGCACGCTGGCGACGCGCCCACCTCGTTGCGCGACAGCAGCGGTCCGTAACGGTAGAAGAGTGTGTCTTCCAACGCCTTGGCGGCCAAGGGCGGCGTCAGTTGCTGGAAGCGGCGCAGGGCGGTGGGATGGTCCGTTTCGCCGTTGAGCCATTGCGCAATCTGCGCCAGCAAGGTTGCGTCGGCCGAGCCTTCGCGCGCCGCCATCGCCGTCGCGGCGCCCTGAACCGCGACCTCTCGCTGCTGGGCGTCGGCCGGATTGCGGCCCTCGTCCTCCGCATAGGTGCGGTAGACGGGAAAGGCGGCCAGCAGGGCGCTCAGCGCGCGGTCGATCGCCGTGGCGGTCCAGTCGCGCGTGCGCAAATCGCGGGCGGCGATCTGTTCCAGGCAGCGCACCAACGCCTGCCGTTCCGCCGGGAAATGCCGGGCAAGCATGCGCACCCGTGCCGCGCGCAGCTGCTCGGCGGCGTCGCGGTCATCGCCGGTCAGGGTGCGCCAGAACGCCTGCAGCGGCGCCTCGGCCTGCGGGTCGTGCAGCACCGCGCTCACCTGATCCATGAAGTCGTAGCCCGTGGTGCCGTCCGTCAGCCATCGCGGGTCCAGCGCCTCGTCATGCGCCAGGATTTTCTCGACAACCAGGTAGGGCTGGTCCTGGCGCAGCGCCGCGGGACGGTTGGCGTTGGCATCGGCAAGCCGTGCCGACAACCGGCGCAAATACCCGCCCGGCGTTGCCAGGCCGTCGATGTGGTCGATGCGCAGGCCGTCCAGCACACCCTGCGCGTACAGCCGCAGAACCAGCGCGTGCACGGCATCGAACACGCCGTCGTCCTCGACGCGCACGCCGACGAGTTCGCTGATTTCAAAGAAGCGCCGCCAATTGATCTGGTCCGGCGCGGTGCGCCACCACACCAGACGGTAGTGCTGGCGTTCCAGCAGTTCATGCAGGCGCTGCCGGCCAGCCGGTTGCGCGGGGTCGTATTCGCGCAGCCACGCCTGACGCTCCGCGCCGCGCGGCACGGACGACGGGGTCAGCGGAAAGCGCTGTCCATGCACGTCCAGCTCGGGGGCCGACGCGCCGGTGTCCCATTGCGGCGTGATGGCGCCGTGTTCCAGCGATGCGCCGTACGGGTCACCGAGGACCGGCAGCAGCACCTTGTTGCGCAGCGCCGGCGTGGGCGGGTTCCATTCGATATCGAAGTAGGCCGCGAATGCGCTGGCGGGACCATAGGCCAGCACGTCGTGCCACCAGGCGTTGGCGGGATTCGCCGCCATGTGGTTGGGCACGATGTCCGCGATGAGGCCAAGGCCACGCGCCCGCGCGGCGCTGGCCAGGCGGAGCAGGGCGGGCTCGCCGCCCAGTTCGGGGCTGACAACGGCGTGGTCGATGACGTCGTAGCCATGGGTGGAGCCCTCCCGCGCGCGCGTGATGGGCGATAAATACAGGTGACTGACGCCCAGGTCTGCGTAATAGTCCACCTGCGCGCACGCGTCGTCGAGCGTGAAGCCTGCGTGCAACTGCAGGCGGGCGGTGGCTTGCGGTGTGCTCAAGATTGTCTCCTTCCGGCGCGCGCGGCATCCAGGCGGGCCTGCGCGGCGGGGTCTGCGAATGTCGCGCGGATGCTCAATGGCATACGCTGGCGCCAGTTGGGATGGGTGTCGATGGTGCCGGGCAGGTTCGGCTGATCCAGCACGCCCGCAATATCCTCCATCGGCACCAGCAGCAGCGGGCAGGGACTGGAGGACACAAAGCGCAGCAGCTCGGGAACCGGGGCCTGGCCGGGCGGCGTTTCCGCCTTCGGGTCCAGGGCGCGGGTGAGCGCTTGGCGGTCCTGCGCGCGGGCGGCGCGCAGGCTTTGCTCGTCGTCGTCGTCGCCCAGCAGATGGAGTTTGACGCGCCAGTCGATGTCGCGCTCTTCCCACCAGCCGCGCAGGGTCGGCAGATCGTGGGTCGTGGTCATGGCGGCGGCGTTTTCGGGCCATTCGGCCGGCGGCGTGAAGCCGGCGGCAGCCCGTGCGCCGGAGGCATCCGCGCCCGCGGCGACTGCTTCTGCCGCATCCGCGACCGGCGGTGCGTCCACCGCCTGGCGCATGAACCACAGCACGTTCATGCCGAGCACGCCGTTGTCGTTCAACCGGTCGTCGAAGCCTTCGGGCACCGTGCCCAGGTTTTCGCCGATGGCGCAGGCGCGGTGGCGCCAGGCCTCCAGCGCGATCAGCGCGAGTATCTCGTCCAGCGGATAGCGCAGATAGGCGCCGTCGGCGGGCGACGCGCCTTCCGGCACCAGCCACAGGCGTGCCATGCCCAGGATGTGATCGATGCGCACGCCGCCGGTGTGGGCCAGCACCGCGCGCAGCATCTCGATGAATGCGGCGTAGCCGTTGGTGTGCAGCGCGCGCGGTGAAAACGCGGTGAGGCCCCAGCCCTGTCCGAGCGGGTTGTAGATGTCGGGCGGCGCGCCAACCGACATGCCGCGCATGAGGTCGGCCTGCCGGCTCCACGCATGGCTGCCGTCCGGACTGGCGCCCACTGCCAAGTCGGCAAGCAGGCCCAGCCGCATGCCGGCCTCGCGGCCCGCCGTGTGCGCCGCAGCCAGGTTTTCCGCCGCGAGCCATTGGGCAAATTGATGAAAGTCCACCTCAAGCGGGTGATCCTGCGCAAAGCGTTTGACTTGAGAAGAGGCCGGATCGCGCAGGGCGGCCGGCCATTTCTGCCACGGCGGGATCTTGCCGTCCGGCGCGCGCTGCGCGGCATGCAGGGCCTCGAAGATCGCATGATCGCGCAGCGCTTGGCCACGGTCTTCGCAGAACTGCGCATAGCGGGCCCGCTGGCTGGCGGCGCCGCTGCTGGCAAATTCCGCATGCAGGGCGCGCAGCACCCGCAGCCGGATCGCCGCGGCCGCCGGCCAGTCGATGAGCTCCAGCCCGTCCAGCGCGCTGAGTTCGGCGGGCTCGACGCCTGCCAGCGCGCGCACCATGGCGTCCTGGCCGAGTACCGAGGCGGGCGCCGCGTACAGCACGTTCAGGAAGAGGCGGTTGGACGGCGAGTACGGGCTGGAGCGCTCGGGCTGCGCCGTGTACATCGCGTGGACCGGGCTGATGGCCAGCATGTCCGCGCCTTGCTCCGCGGCGGCCACCGCCAGTTCGCGCAGCGCGCCGAAGTCGCCGAAACCGTGCGTGCGCGGCACGGCGGCGCTTGCGTCCTGCCGCAGGCTGTAGACCTGCGCGGCCAGGCCCCAGCAGCGCGGGCCGGTCACGCCGGTCAGGTCGGCCAGGCTTGGGGCCTTCTGCGGGGCAACCGCGAGTGTGGCCTCGGCCGTTGTGAGCAGCAGGCGATGGTAGCCGGGCTCGTCGGGGGCGATCATGAAGGGCACGCGGTCGGCGCCGGCCTGGATGTGCCCGTCCAGGATGCGGCCGGACTCGCACAGGACGCGATACGGCCCGCGCGCGGTCTTGGGTAATACGGTGCGGGCGTTGCAACGCGTCACCAGCATGGGCGGCAGCACGTCCGCGGCTTGTTCCGCCAGGCGCCGCCGGCTGTCGTCGATATCGCGCGCGGTGCCCGCCGGCAGGTCCATGGCAGCCAGCAGGGCGCGCAACGTGTCGGGGGCCACGCGCTGCGGGCGCTGGCGCGCGTCCGTCCAATGTTCCGCGATGCCAGCGTCCAAGGCCAGCGCAGATAAGCCATCCGGCTCGGCCATGGGGCGCTTCATGCCGCTTCCTCCAGCAGCCAGACGGTGCAATCGGGACACAGCTCGCCTTGCGCGAGGCGGTCGCGCCCGCCCGGAGGCGATTCGAAGAGCAGGGTTGCGAACACATCCGGACCGGGCATGAGCGATTCCGGCACCGTTTGAGGCGTGGGTCCCAGATTCGTGTAGACCGTCAGCCGGGCGCCATCGGCCAGTTCCCAGCGGGCGAACACGCTGCGGTCTCCCACCGCCGCGGCGCCCAGGCTTATTGCGCCCGCCAGGCGTGGCGCAATCGACCGCGCGCGCAATTGCAGCAGCGCGGAATAGTCGCGCATCCACTCTGCCGCATCTGGCTCGTCCTGCCAGGGAGAACTGGCGTGGTACGTGGATTCGTCGTTCGGGTCGGGCAACTTCGCGGCGGGCGAATCGCCCGCGAATTCGGGGAAGGCCGAGAATTCGCGCTGCCTGCCGTCGCGCACGGCCTGCGCCAGTTCGGGATCGGTATGGCTCGTGAAATACAGGAACGGCGCACGCGATCCGCGTTCCTCTCCCATGAAGATCAAGGGGATCTGCGGCGAGAGCAATTGCAGCGCCACGGCCGCGCGCAAGCGCTGGGTATTGTCGACCAGGGCGATCAGCCGTTCACCGCGTGCGCGGTTGCCGGTCTGGTCATGGTTCTGCAGGAACAGCACGAAGGCCGTTGGCGGCAGGTCCGCGCTGCGCTCGCCGCGCGCCTGGCCGCCTCGGTAGGCCGAGGGTTGGCCCTGATACACCCAGCCTTCGGCCAGGCAGCGCGCCAGCGCCTGCGCGGGCGCTTCGGCGTAGTCGGCGTAATAACCGCGCGATTCGCCGGTCAGCAGATGGTGCAGCACGTGGTGCGCATCGTCATTCCATTGCGCCTCGAAGTCGCCGCGCAGCAGGCTGGCGCGGTTGTCGTCGTTTTCCACCACCAGATGCACGTGACGCTCGGCAGAGACCCCGTCGCGCACAAAGCGGGCAAGTTCGTGCAGCCACTCGTGCCCGGCGATAGCGTGGACGGCGTCCAGCCGCAGGCCATCGAAGCGGTATTCCGTCAGCCAGTACAGCGCGTTTTCCTTGAAGTACGTGCTGACGGCTTCCTGGCGAAAGTCGATGGCCGCGCCCCACGGGGTGTCGATGTCGGTGCGGAAAAAGGGCGCCGCGTAACCGGATAGGTAATTGCCGTCCGGGCCGAAGTGGTTGTAGACCACGTCAAGCATCACGCCCATGCCATGGCCATGCGCCGCGTCGATCAGGCGCTTCAGGTCGTCCGGCGAGCCGTACGCCGTATCGGGCGCATACGGCAGCACGCCGTCATAGCCCCAGTTCCGTGCGCCCGGAAAATCGGCGATGGGCATGAGTTCCAGCAGGGTGATGCCCATGTCCGCCAGTTCCGGCAACCGGGCGATCAAGCCCGAGTAACCGCCGGCCATACCCGCGTGGACCTCGTAGATGACCGTCTCTTCCCACGGGCGGCCGGTCCATTCCGGGTGGCGCCAGCGGTACGCGCCCGGCTGCACGACGACGCTGTCGCCATGCACATCGCCGTCCTGCAATCGCGAGGCGGGATCGGGAGTGATGGTGTGCTCGTCCAGCCGATAGTGGTAGCGGGTGCCGGGCGGGCAGTCGACGTCGGCTTGCGCGTAGCCGTCCGGGCCGGGGCGCATCGGAATGGGCGGATGGCCCTCGACCTCCAGCGCAAGGCCGGCCGGGGCGCTGGGCGCCCATAGCCGAAAGCGCGTGACGCCGCTTTCAAGCGGAATCGCGCCAAACGAGTACGAATGCGTCATGACGCGTCTCCGGGTTCCGCGCGCTGGGCCATCAGGACCAGGCTATGCGGGGCCACCGTCACGGACGGCTCGTCCCACGGCGCGGGCGCGGCGGGCTTGTCCGAATCCAGCTCCAGCGACCAGGCGAGCCCGGGCTCCGGCAGCGTAAAGGTCACCGCTTCGTGTGTGGGGTTCATCAGCAACAGCGTGACGTCGGCGCCGCCTTCGGGGCGCTGGGCGGCGCGGCGCAAGCCCATCACGCGATCCTGCTCTGCTTCCCAGGCCGGGCCGTCCAGTTGCGCACCGGCGGCGTCGAACCAGGAAATCGCGGGGATCCCCGGCTGGATCTCCTGGCCGGCATCGCCGTAGCGGGCGCTGCGCACGCTGGGATGCGCGCGGCGCAGCGCGGTCAGTCGGCCGACATAGCGGCTGAGCGCCCGGCCGGCGTCGCTTTGCGCCTGCGTCCAGTCCAGCCATGAAGTGGCGTTGTCCTGGCAGTAGGCGTTGTTGTTGCCGTCCTGGCTGTTGCCGAATTCGTCGCCGGCCAGCAGCATCGGCGTGCCGTCGGACAGCATCGCCGAACCCAGCAGCGCGCGTTGCACGCGGCCGCGCGTCTCGAGGATCTGGGGATCGTCGGTGGGTCCTTCCTCGCCCCAGTTGTGGCTGAAGTTCTCGGAATGACCGTCGTTGCCGTCCTCGCCGTTGGCTTCGTTGTGGCGGCCGTCGTAGCTGACGATGTCGGCCAGCGTGAAGCCGTCGTGCGAGGCGACGTAATTGACGGTGGACCAGGGGCGGCGATGGCGGCGGTCGAAGATGTCGCGCGACCCGCACAGCCGGGCCGCCATGTCGCCGCGCATGCCTTCGTCACCGCGCCAGAAGCGGCGGGTGGTGTCGCGGAACTTGTCGTTCCATTCCGCGAACCCGGGCGGATGGTTGCCAAGCTGGTAGCCGTCCGGGCCGATGTCCCATGGCTCGGAAATGAGCTTGAGCTTGGACAGGACCGGATCCTGCAGGATGACGTCAAAGAACCCCGATCCGGGATCGTAGCCATTGCCTTCGCGTCCCAGCGTCACGCCCAAGTCGAAGCGAAAGCCGTCCACGCCGTACGAGGTGGCCCAGTAGCGCAGCGAATCGGTCACCATCTGCAGCACGCGCGGATGCGACATATTCACCGTGTTGCCGCATCCGGTGTCGTTGATGTAGTAACGCTCTTCGCCCGGCATGAGGCGGTAGTAGCTGGCGTTGTCCAAGCCGCGCCAGGACAACGTCGGCCCCATCTCGTTGCCTTCGCAGGTGTGGTTGTAGACCACGTCAAGAATGACCTCGATGCCCGCCGCGTGCAGGCGGCGGATGGCCAGACGCAGCTCGTTGGGGTGCTGCATCAGGTAGCCGGGCTCGGGCGCAAAGTACGACAGGGTGCTGTAGCCCCAGTAATTGCGCAGGCCGCGCTCGGTCAGGAAGTGGTCCTGCAGGAAGGCATACACCGGCAGCAGTTCCACGGCCGTCACGCCCAGGCGTTGCAGATGCTCGATGAAATGCGGATCGGCCAGGGCGGCGCAGGTGCCGCGCAGCGGCTGGCGCAGGTCTTCGCGCTGCATCGAGGCGCCGCGTACGTGGACCTCGTAGATCGTCGTGTCGTTCCACGACGTGCACGGCGCCTTGCTGTTGCCCCAGTTGAACGGGACTTCATCGGCCACGATGGCCTTGGGCATGGCGGGCGCGCTGTCGCGGCGGTCAAGACTCAAGTCCAGCCGCGAGTGATTCATGCGGTAGCCAAAGAGCGCGGGGCTCCAGTGCAGCGGTCCGCTCAACTGGCGGGCGTACGGGTCCAGCAGCAGCTTGTGGGGATTGAAGCGGTGCCCGTTCTGCGGATCGTAAGGGCCGTGGGCGCGGTAGCCATACAGCAGGCCGGGCTGCGCATCCGGCAGATAGCCATGCCAGATTTCGTCCGTGCATTCGGGCAGGTCGAAGCGCCGCAGTTCCTTGCGACCTTTGGGATCGAAGATGCACAGCTCGATGCGGGTGGCGTGCGCCGAGAACACGGCAAAGTTCACGCCGAGGCCGTCGCTGGTGGCGCCCAGCGGTGTCGGCTGGCCGCCGGTGATACGGGTCAGTTGGGACGGATCCATGGAGTCAGCCTTCGTGCATCAGGAAGAGGGTCGAAAGAGGCGGCAGGGTGAGCGACAGGGCCTGCGGCTGCCCATGGGCAGCCATGTCGCCGGTGTGAGCCCCGCCCTGGTTGCCCTGGCCGGACCCGCCGTAGTGGGAAGCGTCGGTGTTCAGCCGCTCGGCCCAGCGGCCGGCGCGCGGAACGCCAATGCGGTAATCGTGCCGGGTGACCGGCGTGAAGTTCGACACCACCAGCACCTGCTGCTGACCGTCCGTGCGGATGAAGGCGACGACGCTGTTGTCCTGGTCGTCCAGGATCGTCCACGCGAATCCCGACGGATCCGCATCCCGCGCGTGCAGGGCGGGCGTGTCGCGGTACAGCCGGTTCAGGTCGGCCACCAGGCGCTGAATACCCAGGTGCCCGGCGTTGTCCAGCAGGTTCCAGTTCAGCGTGGCGTCGTGGTTCCATTCGGTGGGCTGGGCCAATTCGCCGCCCATGAACAGCAGCTTCTTGCCGGGGTGCGCCCACATGAAGCCGTAGTACGCGCGCAGATTGGCCAGCCGGGTCTGCGTGTCGCCCGGCATCTTGCCCAGCAGCGACCCCTTGCCATGCACCACTTCGTCGTGAGACAGCGGCAGGATGAAGCGCTCGCTGAAGGCGTACACCATGCCGAAGGTGATGTCGTGGTGGTGGTGGCGGCGATGGATGGGATCCTGCGACAGATAGCGCAGCGTGTCGTGCATCCAGCCCATGTTCCATTTGTAGTGAAACCCCAGGCCGCCCTCGGACACGGGCGCCGTCACGCCGGGCCAGGCGGTCGATTCCTCGGCAACCATGATCGCGTCGGGCACCTCGGCGCGCACCGTGTTGTTCAACTCCTGCAGAAATTGCACGGCCTCCAGATTCTCGCGGCCGCCATAGCGGTTGGGAATCCATTCGCCGGGCTGACGGCTGTAGTCGCGGTAGAGCATCGACGCCACGGCGTCCACGCGCAGCCCGTCGATATGAAAGCGCCGCAGCCAGTGGATGGCGCTGGCGATCATGAAGGCCTTCACTTCGTTGCGGCCCAGGTTGTAGACCATGGTGTGCCAGTCGGGGTGGTAGCCCTCGCGCGGGTCCTCGTATTCATAGAGCGAGGTGCCGTCGAAGGCGGCCAGCCCGTGCGCATCGTCCGGGAAGTGCGCGGGCACCCAATCCAGGAGGACGCCGATGCCCGCGGCGTGGCAGCGGTCGATGAAGCGCGCGAAGGCCTCGGGCGGGCCGTAGCGCGCGGTGGGCGCGAACATGCCCAGCGGTTGATAGCCCCACGAGCCGCCGAACGGATGCTCCATGATCGGCATCAGCTCCAGATGCGTGAATCCCATCGCGCGGGCATAGCTGGGCAGCTTGTCGGCCATCTGGTCCCAGCCGCAGACTCCCGAGTCGCAGCCTGCCCAGGACCCGGCGTGGACCTCGTAGATGGACACGGGCGCATCGGGCGACTGGCGCGCGCCGCGCCCCTGCATCCAGTCGTCATCGGTCCAGGTGTAGGGCGCGGGATCGTCCACGATCGAGGCCGTGGCCGGCGCCATCTCGCTGCGCCGCGCCATCGGATCGGCCTTCATGAACTGATTGCCGTTGCGGTCGGTGATGGCGAACTTGTAGCGCTCGCCGGGGCGCACGCCCGGGATGAAGATCTCCCAGACGCCGGCCGCATGGCGCAGCCGCATGCCGTGCCGGCGCGCGTCCCAGCCGTTGAAGTCGCCCGCGACCGCAACCCGCCGGGCGTTGGGCGCCCAGACCGCGCAGCGCAGGCCGCTCACACCGTCGACCTCGACCAGGTGCGCGCCCAGCGCCTCACCGGCCTCGTGCCAGGCGCCTTGAGCCAGCCGTTGCAGCGTGTTGTCGTCGAGCAGCGCGCCGAAGGCGTAGGGATCGGCGGTGGTCTGCTCGGCCGCCGGCCATTGGATCGCCAGGCGGTACGAGGCCCCGTCGCCGGCCTGCGCATACGGCACGCGGCCAATGAACAGGCCCTGCGCCTGTTCCGTCAGGGACGTCCGGCCGCCGTCCGGGTCCAGCGCCGCCACTGCCGACGCACCGGGCACGAAGACGCGCAGCCATCCGTCGTGCGGCCCCAGTACGCCGAACGGATTGTCATGAAGCCCATGGGCCAGCGCGGTCAGTTCCTGCGGATCGATATGACCCTCCGCCACATCGGCGGAGGGGAAAGAGGCGTGGGCTCCGCTCATGGCGTTTTTCCTTCGGCGTCGATGGCGGCGGAAAGCAGGACGCTGCGCGCCAGTTCCGTCAGGGCGCACAGCGGAATCGAGATCCAGTCTGGACGGTGGGCGGCTTCGTAGCTGACTTCGTACGCGGCCTTTTCAAGCTGCGCCAGGGTGAGCAGCGTGTTCTCCCGGTCCGCGCCGCCGGCCAGGTCGCCGCCGCGCGCGCCGCGGTAACCCTGCAGGAAGGCGTCGCACGCCTGCTGCCGGAAGCGCGACAACAGGGCGTCGCGCTGTTCGGCGGGTGCGACGGTCGGGGCCTGCACCTCGTCCGCGCCCGCGTTGGCGTCCAGATGCGCGCCGCCGATGAGATCGGTGCGGGCGATGGACGCGGCGGCATAGTCAAACGAGCGCAGCATCCCCGCCACGTCCTTGTAGGGGGACGACAGCGCGCGCCGCGCCTTCAGGCTGCTGATCGGTTCGCCCTCGAAGTCGATCAGGTAGGCGTCGGTCTGCGCGACCAGCACCTGGCCCAGGTGGAAGTCGCCGTGGATGCGCAGCCAGGGCGACCCGGCTTCGGCCTTCGCCATGGCGGACACCCGTTCGGCCAAGCGCGCATGATGCTCGAAGAACCATTCGGCGCAGGCGCGCGACGGCTCTTCCAGCTTGTCCAGTGCGGCCCGCAGGTTTTTCTCGGCGCGGTCGAGCAGCGCGCGCACCTGCTCGGCCCTCGCGTCGGCGTCGGATTCGCTGGCCGGACGCGACTGGAAGCCGGCGTCATCGGTCGGCGCCGCCAGCACCGTGTGCATCTGGCCCAGGCGCTCGCCGATGGTCGCGGCCATGACCGCGTAGCCTTGCAGCGTTTCCTCGTATTCCTCCGGCGACGTCCCCACCAGCAGCGCATTGGCCAGCGTGCGCTTCAGGAAGTCCAGCGTCCAGCTCCAGGCATCGCCCTCATTTGGCACGTACCCGTGCGCCACCGCCAGCGTGTGCACGACCCCATCGGCGTCCACGCGCTGCACTTCACCCAGCAGGGGCGGAATGTTGCCGTAGCCGGCGCGGGTCAGGTAGCGCGTCATTTCCGATTCCGGAGACAGGCCGGGCTGCACACTGCGGATGATTTTCAGGATCACCGCGTTGCCGACGATGACCGAGCTGTTGGACTGTTCGCCCGACAGCCAATGCATGTCCACGTCGCCGTCGAAGTCCATCTCCTTCAGGCCCGACTCCGGCAGGAAGCGGATGACGCCCGGCTTATCGCCCGGCTTGCCGCCGCTGCGGCCGTCCAGTTCGGCGCCGGCCTGCATGGCCTTGAGCGTGCTGCGCACGAACCCCGGCTGCAGGAAGGCGTCGGCCAGGATGCCGACCTCTGCGCCGCGGCGCACGCGCGCAATGGCGTACTGGATCACCGCGGTTTCGTCCCAGACCAGCACGAAGGGCGCCTGCGCCCGGATGCCCTTTACGCCGTCCTCCGGCTCGATCTCGGCCCAGTAGTATTCGCCGTCCGCCGATGCGAACGGGGTGGCGTAGGCCAGCCGCGCGCGAGAGGGCGGCTCCGAACCCGGGTACCAGCGCTGGCGCGCCAGATACTGCGGCAGGATCTCGCGTTCCAGCGTGGCACGCGAGGCGTCGGTCAACGCCGCGCCGCCGCGCGCCTTGAGCACCAGCGTGATCAGTTCGGGCATCTGTTCGGGCGCCGTCGCATGCCATCCGGGCGGCGCGGCATCCTGGCTCAGGTCCATCCAGTAAAAGGCATAGGGCGGCAGCGTCAGCAGATACGGCAGTTCGCCGATCGCGGGGAAGGGCGTGCCGCCCAGCATTTCAACCGGCACCCGGCCATTGAACTCCTGCATATGCAGCTCGACGGGCTGCGCTGCGTTCGACAGGTTGGCCACGCACAGGATCGTGGTGTCTTCCCAATGCCGCAGATAGGCCAGGATCTTGCGGTTGCCGGCAAAGATGAAGCGCAGCGTGCCGCGCCCGAAGGCATGGCTTTGCCCGCGCTGGGCCAGCAGGCGCCGCGTCCAGTTCAGCAGCGAATGCGGGTCGCGCTGCTGCGCCTCGACGTTGACGGCCTCATAGCCGTACAGGGGGCCCATCAGCACCGGCAGCGGCAGACGCTCCGGGTCGGCGCGTGAAAAGCCGCCGTTGCGGTCGGGCGACCATTGCATCGGCGTGCGTACGCCGTCCCGGTCGCCCAAGTGCACGTTGTCGCCCATGCCCAGCTCGTCGCCGTAATACAGAACGGGCGTGCCCGGCATCGACAGCAGCAGGCTGTTCATCAGCTCGACGCGGCGGCGGTCCCGTTCCAGCAGCGGCGCCAGCCGGCGGCGGATGCCCAGGTTGATGCGGGCGCGCGGCTCGGCGGCGTAGACGTTCCACAGGTAATCGCGTTCGCGGCTCGTCACCATTTCAAGCGTCAGCTCGTCGTGGTTGCGCAGGAAGATGGCCCACTGGCAGGTGGGCGGAATGTCCGGCGTCTGACGGATGATGTCGGTGATCGGGAAGCGGTCTTCCTGCGCGATCGCCATGTACATCCGCGGCATCAGCGGAAAGTGGAAGGACATGTGGCACTCGTCGCCCGCGCCGAAATACTCCTGCGCGTCCTCGGGCCACTGGTTCGCTTCGGCCAGCAGCAGGCGGCCCGGGTACTCGGCCTCGATCACCGCCCGGATCTGCTTGAGCACGTCGTGTGTTTCGGGCAGGTTCTCGTTGTTGGTGCCTTCGCGCTCGACCAGGTAGGGCACGGCGTCCAGCCGCAGGCCATCCACGCCCATGTCCAGCCAATAGCGCATGACGGACAGGACTTCCTTGAGCACCTGCGGATTGTCGTAGTTCAGGTCGGGCTGGTGCGAGTAGAAGCGGTGCCAGAAATAAGCGTTAGCCACCGGGTCCCAGGTCCAGTTCGACTTTTCGGTATCGCAGAAAATGATGCGCGTGCCGGCGTAGGCTTTGTCGTTGTCGGACCACACATAGAAATTGCGCGCCGCCGAGCCGGGCTTGGCCGCGCGAGCCCGCTGAAACCAGGGGTGCTGGTCCGACGTGTGGTTGACCACCAGCTCGGTGATGATGCGCAGGCCGCGGGCGTGTGCGGCCCGGATCAGCTTGCGTACGTCGGCAATGGTGCCGTAGTCCGAATGCACGCCGCGGTAGTCGGCGATGTCGTAGCCGTCGTCGCGGCGGGGCGATGGGTAGAAGGGCAGCAGCCAGATGGTGTTGACGCCCAGGCTGGCGATGTAGTCCAGCTTGGAAATCAGGCCTGGCAGGTCGCCGACGCCGTCGCCGTTCGAGTCAAAGAAGGATTTGACATGCAACTGGTAGATGACGGCGTCCTTGTACCAGAGGGGATCGTCCTGAATGGTTTGGGATTTACTCATCATGGCGTTGGGCGCGGGCTTCATCCATGCAGCGAAAGCCGCCACACGCGATAAGGTTGGTCGGGGGTCAGCGTCAGATTGCGGTGCTTCTCGTGCCAGGTCTCGCGGGTTTCAGTCAGCAGGTCTTCGGCGGACAACTGGCCGGCATCGGCCTCGCCAAACAGCCAGAACGGCGCCTCGACCCGCGTTTGCTGCGCCTGGAACGGATCCAGGCTGATGACAGCCAGCACCACGTTGCCGTGGCCCGGCGTGGACTTGTAGAACGCCAGCACGCGGTTGTTGCTGCTGGTGGTCAGGGTCAGCCCGCGATGCGTCTGCAACGCGGGGTTGGCGCGGCGGATTTGGTTCAGCCGTGTGATCTCGGCGCGGATGTTGCCAGGCGCGTGCCAGTCGCGCTGGCGCAGTTCGTACTTCTCGGAGTCCAGATACTCTTCCTTGCCCGGCAGCGGCGCGCCTTCGCAAAGCTCGAAACCGCTATAGAGGCCCCACAGTCCCGAACCCAGCGCCGCCAGCGCCGAGCGGATTAGGAATCCGGGGCGGCCCGACGTCTGCAGGAAGAACGGGTTGATGTCCGGGGTGTTCACGAAGAAATGCGGCCGGAAGAAGTCCGCGGCGGGCGGCGACGAGATCTCCTGCAGATAGGCCTCCAGTTCGGCCCGCTCGTTGCGCCACGTGAAGTAGGTGTACGACTGCGTGAAGCCGATCTTTGCCAGGCGGTACATCATCTTCGGCCGCGTGAAGGCCTCGGACAAGAAGATGACATCCGGGTGCTTGGCATGGACCTCGCAGATCAGCCATTGCCAGAACGGCAGCGGTTTGGTGTGGGGGTTGTCGACGCGAAAGATGCGCACGCCATGGCTTACCCAGAACAGCACCACGTCGCGCAGCGCGCGCCACAGGCCCAGCTTGCGGCTGCGGCGGTTCTGGCCGCCGTAGAAGGACACGTTGACGATGTCCTCATACTTCTTGGGCGGATTCTCGGCGTAGCGCATCGAGCCGTCTGGCCGCCACGAAAACCAGTCCGGATGCTGGGCCAGCCACGGGTGGTCGGGCGAGCATTGGATGGCAAAGTCCAGCGCGATCTCCATGCCGTGCTGCGCGGCGGCGTCCACCAGGTTCAGGAAGTCCGTCAGCGTGCCGAGCGCGGGCTCGATCGCGTCGTGCCCGCCGCTCTGCGCGCCGATGGCGTAGGGGCTGCCCACGTCGCCGGGCTCGGCGCGCAGGCTGTTGTTGCGGCCCTTGCGGTTGCGCTGCCCGATCGGGTGGATGGGCGGCATGTACAGCACGTCGAAGCCCATCTCGCGCACGTCGGGCAGCCGGGCGATCACGTCGTCGAAGGTGCCGTGGCGCCCCGGTTCGGCGGCCTGCGACCGCGGGAACAGTTCGTACCAGCTTGAATGGCAGGCCTGGACGCGATCCACCCAAACCGGGTAGGCGATGGCGGTGACGGCTTCAAAAGGGTGGTCGTCCAGGTGGTGCATGGCATGCGCCAACCCGGGATCAAGCAGCACGGCGACCTGCTCGGCCGTCGGCGGAACAGGGTGGGCCAGATCGGCGTCCGCGAAGGCGGCCAGCGCCTCGCGCACCGGTTCGGCATTGGCGCCGGCGCCCGATCCGGATTCGGCCCGAGCGAGGGCATCGCGCAACAGCGCCAGCCCCTCGTGGATCTCCAGGCTCAGGTCGCGGCCAGCCTGATGCTTGACCTCGATGTCGTGCGAAAACGTGTGCCACGCGTCGAACCACGCAGCGACGACATATTCATGCGCCCCTATGCGGCGGGGCCGGAAGGCGGCCTCCCAGCGGTCGTTCAGGCCGCGCGTCATGGGCACGGTGTGCCAGCGGGTCTCGTCCTTGGCGCGCCAGCGCACTTCGGCGGCCAGTTGATCGTGACCGTCCATGAAGATGTCCGCCTGCACGACGATGCGCGCGTGGGGAATGGTCTTGATCGGATAGTCGCCGCCATCGACGGCCGGGCTGATGTTCTCCAGCGCGACGCGCTGGCTGGCCAGATCGTCGGCACGGGTGCGGTGATGCCGCACGGCGTCGCGCACCGGCTGCGTGGGCTGGAACATCAACATCGCGCACTCGCCGCCCGCGAGGTTGCTGGCCTGCGCGTGCAGCCCCGTGGGCGGCGTGAAGGGGACGAGGTCCGCCGGCGGCAGCATCGGCGCCAGCGCATCCCAATCCATCGCCGCATCCTGCGTGGCCGAGGGGTTGATCGCGAGCGCTAGTTTTGCGCCGTCGCCGGCGTCGCGCAGCAGTGCCGTGCAACTGCCATCGCGTCCGCCCAGCAGGCACAGCGGTCCCTTCAGCCGCGGTCCCGCGAACCACGCGTTCACCGTTTCCACGTCGGGCAGGCGGCGTTCGTCCTCATCCGTGAGCATCAGGCCATCGCCGGTGACGGCCGCGCTCCAGATGGCGCGCCTGCCGTCTTCCGACGGCCGCTGCGCGCCGGACTGCGGGGGGGCCGCGATGACGTCGCCGATGGCGCGCAGCCGCGCATCCTCTTCGGCCAGCCACGAGGACTTGAAGTCCCACCACGGCAGCGACGAGAATGCCGCGTCGAACGCCGCATCCCGCAGGCCCGCCAGGTGGGCGGGCGACAGGCCGGGCGTCCAGGCCAGCAGCCGCACGTCGGGGTTTTGGGCGCGCAGTGCGCCGCCCAGCTCGCGCCACGCGTCAGCGGGCAAGCGGTGGGGCGCCTGGAAGACAAATCCCTTGACGCCGCTTCGGGCCCAGTCCAGGAGGCGTTCGGTCCACGCCGTCAAAAATCCCGGCGGCAGGGGGCCTTCAGGCAGATGCAGCATGCCGCGCTCTTCCTGCGTCAGCCGCGGGTCGCGCGCGGGCTCTTCATGCAGCGACCGGTACCAGCCCGGCTCGGCAGTCGCCGCCACCGCATTGCGGGCGCTGCGGTCCAGAATCACGTCCACGAACAGCGCCAGGCCGTGCGCCGACAACTGCGCCATGGCCTGCGTGTACCACTGGGTGATCGGCGTTTCCTGGCCGTTCCACACCGCCGTATCCGCATCCTGCGCGGCGAGCGATCCCGGCTGCGGGCCCGTCAACCAGGGGGCAGGCACCAGCACGGCATTGAAGCCGCGTTGCGCAAGCCGTTTGCTCAGGGCCTCGATGGCGGAATCCCCGTCCGGCAGGCCGTTACGGGCGTGGTACAGGCGTACTGGGGCGCGGGACGGCGCAGGGACGGTGGAATGGGGCACCGGTATGGCTCCTAAATGGCGGCCGGCATGGCGCCACCTGTGCGCTGCGGGCGGCGGTTGACGGCCGAGGCGCTGGCCGGCTGCAAGGCAGGGGCGGGCGCCGCATCGCGGTAGTCGGGTTCCACCAGCGAGCGGTACAGGCTCGCGTACAGGCTGACTGCAGCGCGCCAGCCGAAGTCGGTGTTCATCGCGTTGCGCTGCATCAACCGCCACAGAATGCCGTGGGCACGCAGGTCGATTGCGCGCTCGATGGCGGCGCTCATGGCGTGCGGCGTGTCGCCTTCAAAGAGCAGGCCGGTGGCCGACGACATGGCCGACAGCGGCGCGCGCGGACCGGGGTCCTGGATGGTGTCGGCCATGCCGCCGACACGCGAGCCGATCGGCAGCGTGCCGTAGCGCATGGCATACAGCGGCGTCAGGCCGAAGGGCTCGAAACGGCTGGCATGCAGCAATATGTCGGAGCCCGCGTGCAGGCGATGGGCGATGCCCTCGTCGTAGCCAATGTGGGTGCCGCAGCGCCCGGGGTAGCGGCGCGCGATGTCCTGCAGCGCTGCTTCAAGCCGGTGGTCGCCCTGGCCAAGGATCGCGATCTGCAAGCTGGGGTGGCGGTCCAGCGCCTCGGGCAGCGCGTGCACCGCGACGTCCGCCATCTTCTGCTCGGTCAGGCGGTTGCCCATGCCCATCACCGTCGCGGCCGGATCCGGCCGCAGGCCGAACTCCCGCTGCAACGCCGCCTTGCAGTGGATCTTGTTGGTCAGATCACGGACGGAATAGCGGTGGCTACGCAGGTAAGGGTCACGCGCAGGGTTCCACAGCACGTCGTCGATGCCGTTCGGAATCGGCAGCAGGTCGTCCGCGCGGCTACGCAGCAGCCCGTCCAGGCCGCAGCCGAACGCGGGCGTCATGATTTCGCGGGCGTACGTATGGCTGACCGTGGTGACGCGATCGGCGAACCGGATGCCGGCTTTCAGAAAATTGAGCTGGCCCCAGGCCTGCGCGCCATCGTCGTTGCGGGCCCAATCCGGCACCCCGAATTCGTCGGCGTTGGCCATCGGGAACAGGCCCTGGAACGCCAGGTTGTGGATGGTCATCACGCTTTTGACGTCGGGCAGGTCCGCGGCGCGCAGCAGCAGCGGCACCAATCCGGCGTGCCAGTCGTGCGCGTGCACCAGCGTGGGGCGCATTACGCCCGGCAGGCCGGCCGCCACGCGCACCGCGGCGTGCGCCAGCGCCGCATAGCGCAGTCCGTTATCGGGATGTTCATTGCCATTCTCGTCGGCATAGAGACCGCCGCGGTCATACAGGGCATCGTTTTCCAGGATCAGATAGTCGATGCCGGATTGCGGGCATTTGCCTTCCAGCAGCACGGCCGGGCCACCCGGCAGGTCATGCAGCGTGGCAACCTCGCGAACGCGGTTCAATTTGGCCTTTACGCCCCGATACGCAGGAAGCAACACGCTCAGGGGCATTCGCGCCTCGATCAGCGCGCGGGCCATCCCAGTGATGGCATCTCCCAGGCCGCCCGTTTTGGCCAGAGGGAAAGCTTCTCCCGCCACGATCAGGGTTCTCGTCTTTGGCATGCTTGCTCCAGTTGATAGGCCGGTCGAGACAATTGCGACTCGATTGCGATTCCGCCGAGGCCCGAGGCCCTTCCTTACGCAAGCGCTGTGCCCAAACGACAGTCCGTCAAAAAAATTGCGCAATGCAGCAGAAATACCCGTCATCCAAATGAAGGAACGGCGTGGCTCGCGAGGGCGGCGGTATGGGCGCTTTGTAATTTTTATCTGCGCACGCCCCCCAAAATCCCATCCATGCCGGGAACGGCGGTTGCTGAACGCAGTCGCTTTCAACGACGACCGCCGGGAGAAATGTATGGAAACAGTGTCGGACTTCGTGTTGAAGCGGCTGTCGCAGTGGGGCGTGCGCAAGGTGTACGGTTACCCGGGCGACGGCATCAACGGGCTCATCGGCGCATTCGGCCGCACCGAGGAACCGCTGGAGTTCATACAAGCCCGGCACGAGGAAAGCGCGGCGTTCATGGCTTGCGCGCACGCCAAATTCACCGGACAGGTTGGGGTGTGCCTGGCGACGTCGGGTCCCGGCGCGATTCACCTGCTGAATGGCCTGTACGACGCCAAGCTCGATCACCAGCCGGTGGTGGCGCTGGTGGGCCAGCAGGCGCGCAGCGCGCTGGGCGGCGATTACCAGCAGGAGGTCGACCTGATCAGCCTGTTCAAGGACGTGGCGCACGATTACGTGCAGATGGCGACGACGGCCGAGCAGGCGCGCCACATGGTGGACCGCGCGATGCGCATTGCCTTAGAGCGCCGCAGCGTCACCTGCGTCATCTTTCCGAACGATGTGCAGGACCTGCCGGCCGTACCGGTGCCGCCGCGCGAGCACGGCACGGTGCACACCGGCATTGGCGTTACATCGCATGCCGCGGTGCCGGGCCCGGACGCGCTGCGCAACGCGGCGGACATCCTGAACCGCGGCGAGAAAGTGGCGATGCTTGTGGGCGCGGGCGCGCTGCAGGCGGGCGAACAGGTCAGCCAGGTCGCCGAACTGCTGGGCGCGGGCGTGGCCAAGGCGCTGCTGGGCAAGGCCGTGCTGCCGGACAGCCTGCCCTACGTGACGGGCGCCATTGGCCTTTTAGGCACGCAGCCAAGCTGGGAAATGATGAACGAGTGCGACACGCTATTGATGGTGGGCACGTCGTTTCCGTATGCGGAGTTCCTGCCGCAGGAAGGCCAGGCGCGCGCGGTGCAGATCGACCGCGACGGGCGCAAGCTCAGCCTGCGCTATCCCGTGGAAATCGGATTGGTGGGCGACAGCCGGCTGACGCTGGAGGCGCTGATTCCGCTGCTGGAGCCCAAGAAGGCGCGCCGCTGGCGTGACCGGATCGAAAAGCAGGTCTCGGCCTGGCGCGATACCGTGCATGCGCGCGCCATGGTCGACGCCAAGCCGATCAATCCCCAGCGGCCATTCCTGGAATTGTCCAAGCGGCTGCCGCCGCAGACCATCCTGGCGTGCGATTCGGGTTCGTCCGCGAACTGGTACGCGCGCAATGTCGATATTCAGGCGGGCATGATGGGATCGGTGTCGGGCGGGCTGGCCACGATGGGTTGTGGCGTGCCTTACGCCATTGCGGCCAAGGAGGCTTATCCCGACAGGCCGGTCATCGCGCTGGTGGGCGACGGCGCCATGCAGATGCTGGGCATCAACGAGCTCATCACCATCGCCCATCGCTGGAAGGACTGGCGCAATCCCACGCTGGTGGTCATGGTGCTGAACAACGGCGACCTGAACCTGGTGACGTGGGAGCAGCGGGTGATGGGCGGCGATCCGCGTTTTGCGGATTCGCAGTGGCTGCCCAAGTTCTCGTACGCCGAATATGGCCGGATGCTGGGCCTGGAGGGCATCCGGGTCGACAGCCCCGACGATGTCGGTCCGGCCTGGGACCGCGCGTTGGCGGCGGGCCGCCCGGTGGTGCTGGAGATGGTGACCGATCCCGAGATGCCGCCGTTGCCCCCGCACATTCCCGCCAAGCAGATCGGCGCGTACTTCAAGGCGTTGCGCCAGGAAGATGCCGCGTCGGGCGGCGCCGCGCTGCGCGCCACGATCAAGCAGTGGTGGGCTGGCTGACGCGCCGGCCCGATCGATCTTCTCACTTCAGGAGGCCCATCATGGCAACAACCGGAGGGACGAGTTCCCAAGAGCCCGGGCAGGGCGGTCAGCAAACGCCCGACCAATCGCCCGCCGAACAACCCAAGCCGGACGTCCCCGAGAAGGGCAAGGACGAAAAGGGCCATTGGCCGCCGGACAGCATTCCCAATCCCATGCCGGGCGTGGACCCGCAACAGACGCCGGGCATCGACCATCTGTGATGGTCATGCAAGGCATGCGGTCTGCGGGCCGCGCTCCGCGTGCGCCGTGCCGCGGGGGGAGCGACCCGCAGTTTTTCAAGGAGAACACATGAACAAGCGAGATAGGCTGCGCGATATGTTTCACACGTCGGACACGTCTTCGCACACGATGCGTGACCTGATTTCGGGCACGGAGGATCTGCTGCGAAGCACAGCCAGCTATAGCGGCTCGGAAATCGAATCCGCGCGCGACAAGCTCAAGCTTCGGCTGGACGCCGCGCGCGACCAGGCCCGCGGCTGGGAACGCGCCGCCTGGGACCGGGCGCGCGAGGTGTCGCACGCCACGGACGACTACGTGCATGAAAACGCCTGGAAGAGCATCGCAGGCGCGGTGCTGGTGGGCGTGCTGGCCGGCATCTGCATGATGTCGGATCACGGCAAGCGGCGATAACGCCCGCCGGGCGGGTCTCCCGCGGCCGGGGCCGGCTCTGCAGCGCGCAGGGCCGGCCCCGGCATTTTTGTGGGAACGTGATGTAAGAAATGCCGTTGGCTCGGACGTGATGCGCGGCGTCAAGGGCATGGAGGCCCTGGCACACGGCTTGCGTGCAGCGCGGGCGGCGTGGCGAGCCTTTTGCCACGCGGGACGTTTCATTAAAGGAGAGACACCATGAACCAACCATTGACCGGTGCCGGCCATACGCAAAGCGAAACCAAGATCGTGGGCGGTCCGAAGAGCGATCCAAGCGGCCCCGGACCTGAAATCATGGCGGCCAGCACGCTGGAAGGCAACGACGTGTACAACCCCGCCGGCGATTCCCTCGGCAGCATCCAGGAGATCATGGTGGACGTTCCGCGCGGTCGCATCGCATATGCCGTGCTGTCGCGCGGCGGCATCCTTGGCATTGGCGACAAGCTGTACGCCATTCCGTGGAGCGCGCTGACGTTGGATACCGACCGCAAGTGCTTCGTGCTGAATGTGGACAAGGACGTGCTCAAGAACGCGGAGGGGTTCGACAAGGACAATTGGCCCAGCATGGCGGACGAGACCTGGGCGCGCGGCATTCATCAGTACTACAACCAACCTCCTTACTGGTAAGCCGGAGAGCGAGGACGGCATGCTTCGCGAAGGCAGACTGATCGCGGTTTCTCCCTGCTTCAACGACGCCGTCGTCAGTTGTGCGGGCCTGCTCGCGGCGCGTCCGGACAGCACCGTGCTGACGGTGTACTCCGGCTTGCCGCTGGCGCCCGAAGCAGGCAGCGCAGCGGATCGCTGCAGCGGATTCAAAAACGGGCGCCAGGCCGTTCTTGACCGCCGCGCGCGCAATGAACGTGCCTTGTCGTTGTTGGGCGTGCGAGGCGTGCAGATGGATCTGCTGCACGACGCCTACCTGGAAAGCGGCGAGGAGGGACGTCTGACGGGCGCGTTGGCCTCGGCACTGTCCGCCCTGCGGCCACGGGTCGTCTTGATGCCGCTTGGCCTGCACAGCGCGGCGCACGTGCGCGTGTCCGAGGCGGGCCTGACGCTGCGCGCGCTGTTCCAGCGCGTTGAATGGATCGCTTACGAAGAGGTTGCGGACGCCGAGCCGGGGGCCGTCCAGGAACGCCTGGCGGATTTGCTGGGCCGTCGGATTCTGGCATCGCCGCTGGACGTTGGCACGGAGGTTGACGTTTTCGCCGCCCGGCAGCGCGCATTGGCCGCGCGGGGCAGCCTGGCGCTTGACCCGCCCGATGCCGCGCCGGGGAAGGCCCCGGGAACGGCGCCGGGCGCGTTGGCATCCGGTCCCGAACGTTATTGGCGCCTGTCGTGGCGGCGCGAGAAGGGATGAGGCTCAGAACCGGTTGAGGGGTCCAGCCGTCGCAAACCGCCTCATCCTTTTCGAGCATTGATGAACGATTGCGCATCCCGGACGATGCTCTGGTTGCGCCGGCCGCCGCGCCTCGCTATGGTGCAAGGTGTGCGGCGCTTTTCGCGCCGCTGTCCTATACAACTTCGGAAACCACAATGAGTTCGAACGCAGCCGACGCGCGTGGCCGGTCACGCTGGGGCACCGCCCTGGCGATATTGCTGTTGATCGGCGCAGTGCTCGCGGTGCTGGCGCTGGCCGCCACCCGCGTGGCCGAGCAGCGCATCGCCAGCATTCTGGGCCCGCGCAGCCAAGTCGGCAACGTGCAGGTCGGCCTGCGGCAAGTGGTGCTGACCGACGTCACCGTGCCGGGCGCCTCCGGTCAGCCCGGCGCGCGTGCCCGGCGCGTTGAACTTGAACCGGAGTGGACCGCCTTCCTGCGCCGCGAGGCCGTGTTCAAGCGGATCGTCGTCGAAGGCTTCGATTTCGCCGTGGTGCGCAGCCCCGATGGCGACATGCAGATCTCCCCCGCGCTGCAAGCGGCGCTGCGCGCGGGCGACGGCGATGGCAAGACGCGGCGCAACGGTCCTATCCGCGTGGCCGAGCTGATCCTGCGCGATGGCCGCCTGGACTATCTGGACGGCGCGGTGTCCAAACCGCCGCATCGCATTCCGTTCACGGACGTGCAGGCGCATCTGCAGCCCGTCGTGATTCCGGGCGACGGCACCACCAGCGACATGGAATTCTCCGGCAAGGTCGAGGACAACCGCAACGGCGAGGCCACCGTGCGGGCAAAGGGCAAGCTGGTGGTGGGCGGCACGGACGCCGACATCACGGTGGCGGCGCGCAACATGGACATACGCCATGCGGCGCCTTATCTGGCCGATAACGGCGCCGGCTCGCTGTCCGGCGGATCCATGGACCTGGACATGAAGACGGCCATCGCGCGCCACGAGCTCAAGGCGTCCGGCACCGTCGCGTTGCATAACCTGAAGTTCAGCGGCGACGGCAGCCTGTTTTCGTTGCCGCGCAAGGCGGTGCTGGCGGCCATGAAGGACAAGACCGGCGTTATCCGATTTGAATTCGCGCTGGCCGGCAGCCTGGACAATCCAAAGTTCTCGGTCACGCGCGGCTTTTCGGCGCAGGTGGCGCGCGGGTTCGGACACGCCATCGGGGTGGGGGCAGAAGGCGCCGCCGAGGGCGTCGCGGGCGCCGTCAAGGAACTGGGCGATGCGCTGTCGGACATGTTGAGTCCAAAGCCCTGAACCCCGCGTCGCGGCGGGCGCCGTCCCGTTTACGGTACCGGCCGCGGCCTTCCCACCCGTGCGCCCATGACCATCTCCGTCACCCAGTTCACCAGGATCGACGTGTACGCCTGCTGCGAGGCCTTGTCGGTCAGGGCGTGGTCCGCGCCGTCCAGGATGCGGTGGGTCAGCGAATGCGACCGCCGGAAGGCCGACCGGTAATTCATGATCGTGGAATGCGGGATATAGACGTCGTGCTCGGCTTCCACGATCAGCACGTCGCCGGTGAAGTTGGCGCAGCACGACAGCGCGCGGTTGCTTTCGGGCTCGATGCGGGTGTTGCGGTAGGCGCGCAGGGTCTCTCGGTTGAGCTGGTTCTTGGGCAGCATCCATTCGTCGTCGCGGTACAGCGCGGGCACGTGCAGGGCCAGCCAGCGCACTCGGCGCAGCCCGCTCAGGATGGCGGCCAGATAGCCGCCGTAGCTGCTGCCCACCACGGCCACGGAGCCGCTGTCCAGCGACGGATGCGCCGCCAGGCGGTCGTAGGCCGCCATCACGTCGCGCAAATTGTCGTCGCGCGAAACCTGCATCTGCTGGGCTTGCGTGGCGGCGTGGCCGCGCAGGTCGAACGTCAGGCAGACGCAGCCCAGCGCCGCGATGCCCTTGGCGCGGGCCAGGTCGAATTTCTGGTCGCCGCCCCAGCCGTGAATGAACAGAACGCCCGGCACCTTGCTTTCGGGCGTGAGAAAGGTGCCGGCCAGCTGCTGGTCCGCCACCGCGATGTCGATTGGGTCGCTAAAGGCGGCCATTGTCGTCCTCCAGGATGCCCCCCGATTTGGTGATCATACCGACGGCGGAATCTTCGCCGCGATACACGTATTGCTCCGACGTGGGCGCCGGTTCGTCCGCGCCGTAGCGCTCGCGCGTAAAGGCGGACACCGTCTTTAGCGACGGGGACAGCATGAACGCCTGCAATGCGGACAGCTCCGCGATGCTCGCGCCGCCGGCGCGCCATGACTGTTCCAGCACGCCCGCGCGGGGCTCGCACCGGGCATTCTGGCCGATGCCGACGTCGTAATTGCGCCGCGACGCAAAGAAATCAGGATACGCCGTGGATACGGCCGTGTCGTAGCGGCAGCTCAGGTCCACCGCCTGCCGTTCTTCGTCCGACAGGTTCAACGCCCGCAGTTCGTCGAAACCGCCGCGCGCGAAGGTCAGCGTCGAGCCCCCGTACACCGGCTCGCCGCTGTTGTCGCGGGTGAGGGCCTGCGTGCCCACGTACGACGCTTCCAGCTTGCCCACGCGGATCCAGCCCACGCTGTAGGTGGCGATCTGCGCCAGGTCTTCTTCCAGCACCAAGCCCAGGCGGCGCATCGTGGCGGCGTCCTGACCGTTCAGCGCGGCGCGCAGCTCCTGTGCGTTGCGCACGACGACCTGGCCGCGCCCGGCGTTGGCATCGGCGGGTTTGAGCCGCAGTGCGCCCGTCTGAAGCAACCGCTCGCCCGCGCGGTGGGCATCGTCAAGCGTAAAAGCGGTGTACCCGCGCAGCACGACCTCCTCCAGATCGCCCGCCAGCGACCTTACCCAGCCCTGCGGCGCTCTGGCTTGGGCATCGACCACGCCGTGGGTGACGGATTTGGTGGCCACAAAGGCGTGCGGCGTCACCCCGCCGAACAGGTCGGCCGCGCGTGCGATGCCCAGCTTTGCCGCGCGCGCCAGGCTGGTGATGCTGCGGTCGGGAACGTAGTAAGGCGGTGGCTCGCCGCGATTCCGGGTCGGCCGGAAGTCCGGGACGAAGCGCCTTCCCAGCAAGGCCGCGATCCGCAAGGCCAGCGCCTCCTGCGAGGCGATTTCATGTTCGGAGGCGCCAGCGCGCCGGGGGTAGGCGGCGACGGCGTCAGATGCGTCGGGTTGGGATCGATCCATGGCGGGCCTCATAGCAGTCGCCGAGCGTGGCTGGGGGGAGCGGCCTCTCCCTTGCGTTTGCGCATGCCCAGCTTCAGCTCGATCAGGGGATAGGCCACCAGCGCCAGGCACAATGGCGCCAGCGCATACACGGCGCGGTAAGCGAGCGCCGCGCCAAGCACTTCGGTGGGCGGAATCTGCGATCCCAGCGCGGCCACGAAGATCGCCTCGGTCGTGCCCAGGCCTCCCGGGACGCGGGTGATCACAGACGCGAAGCTCGTGCACAACAGGATGCCGAGCACGGCGGGGTAGCTTGCCTTGCCCTGCAGCAGCACAAAGCAGATCGCGCCCATCAGCGACCACGACAGCGCGGCCACAGCACACTGGGCGACCGCCATGCGGGCGTGCGGCAACGCGATGTGGTGTCCCATCCATGTGACGCTGCGGCGACGGGCGCGTGCGCACGTCACCACGTAGGCGATGCCCGCCGCCAGCAGCCCTAGGCCCAGCAGGCGCAACATGCCGGATCCGATTTCCCAACCCGCCGGCACCGGCACCGCGCCCAATGCGAAGACGATGCCCGCCAGCCACGCGTACCCGATCCAGTTCGACGCGGCGGCAAATAGTGCGACGCGCGTCGCCACGGACTTGCGGCAACCCAGCCGCGTGTACAACCGCAGGCGGGCGCCCAGGCCGCCCACCAGAACGCCCAGGTTCAGATTCAGCGCGTAGCTCAGCATGGCCACGCCCAGCGCTTTCGGCGCGGGCAAGTGATGGCGCGTGTACTTTTTGCCGAGCAGGTCCAGACTGCCATAGGCAAGATAGCCGGCCACCACCAGCGCGGCCGCGATGGCGATGTTCTGGCCCGGAATCTTGCGCATCGCCACCCACACCTGCGGCCAGTCCACGGACCGGCCGAAGTAATAGAGCAGGCCCGCCACGACGATCAGCACGAGCACGGGCAGGACACGCTTGATCCGGGGCCAGCGGCGCCGCAGCGCCCGCATGGGAGACGAGTGCAGGATCTTCATGCCGTCTCCCTGCCGGTGTCCGCCGTCATGGATTGCAGGCGCGGCTTGTGGGCCGGCAGGCTGCCGGCCCAAGCGGGAAAGCGCCGCAGAAAGTGGAATACCACCACGCCCAGCCACAGGCGGCGCAGCCGGCGCCGCGAGTTCTTGGCCATCTCGACCGGGCGGCAGTCCTCTGCGATCAGCCGGTCCAGGCTCTTGCGCAGGGCCGCATTCAGCGATGCGTCGCGCACCACCACATTGGCCTCCAGGTTGAGCGCAAGGCTCAGGGGGTCCAGATTGCTGGAGCCGATCGTCGACCAGTCGTCATCCACGCACGCCACCTTGCCGTGCAGCGGCTGCTTGCAGTACTCGTGGATCTCGACGCCCGAGTCGATCAGGTAGTCGTAGAGCATCGACGCGGCCAGCCGGGCGACCAGCACGTCGGGCTCGCCCTGCAGCAGCAGCCGCACGCGTACACCGCGGCGGGCCGCCTTCACCAGATCGCGCAGCAGGTGGTAGCCGGGAAAGAAATACGCGTTGGCGATCAGCACGTCCGAGCGCGCCGACCGCACGCCCGCGCGGTAGTAGCGCTCGATGTCGCTGCGATGGCTGACGTTGTCGCGCACCACCAGCCGGCCGCCGCCGTCGCCGGCGGGCAGGGGATCCATGCGCGCGGGACGGCGCCGCAGCCGCCGCTTGCCGTTGCCCAGCGCGGCGCGCGCGTAGTCGGCAAGGTCGGCCGCCAGCGGGCCCTCGACGAGAACGGCGTAATCCTGTTTCGCTTCCGGGCCGTAATCGGGCAGGTGGTCCGCGGAAAAGTTGATGCCGCCAATGAAGGAGCGCTGGCGGTCGATGGCCACGATCTTGCGGTGCATGCGCCGGAACACGTTCGTGCGCACACCCAGAAAGCGCGGGCGCGGATCGAAGACGTGAAAGCGCACGCCGGCCTCGGTCATGGCGCCGATGAAGGCCTCGCTCAGCTCGTCGGAGCCGTAGCCGTCGACCAGCAGGTCGACGCTGACGCCACGCCGCGCCGCGCGGATGAGAGCCTGCTGGATCTCCTGGCCCACGGCATCGTCGAACAGGATGAAGGTTTCGACCAGCACTTCGCTGGCCGCCGCGTCGATGGCCTCGACAACGGCGGGAAAGTACTCCGTGCCGTTTTCCAGCAGGGTATATCGGTTGTTTTCGCGCCAGCCCAGGTTCATAGCGCAATCTCCGCACAAATTGGCACATGATCGGAAAGGCGCGCCCACACGCGCGACGCCAGCGGCACGGGCTGCCAGTCGCGCACGCTGCGCACATAGATGCGGTCCAGCCGCAGCAGCGGCCAGCGCGCGGGAAACGTCCGCGCGGGCCGGCCCAGTCGCGAGGTGAACACCTCGGATGTCCCGCAATCGCGCATCAGGGCGTCGGCGCGCAACCGCCAGTCGTTGAAGTCGCCGGCGATCAGCAGCGGCTCGTCGGCCGGCACGTCATGCGACACCAGCTTGCACAGACGGCGCAGTTGCTCGCCGCGATGGCGTTCCAGCAGGCCCAGATGCACGCAGATCGCATGCACGGGCGAGGCAAGCGCAGGGGGCCGCAGCACGCAGTGCAGCAGACCGCGTCCCTCGTGGCCGTCCACGCTTACGTCATGGTTGTGGTGACTTTCGATCGGGTAGCGCGACAGGATGGCATTGCCATGGTGGCCTTCAGGATAGACGGCGTTCTGCCCGTAGGCAAAGTCCGTCCAAAGCGTGTCGGCCAGAAATTCGTATTGCGATTGCGCCGGCCAGGAATCGTGGCGCCCGGCATGCGTCTGGTGTTCGCCCAGGACTTCCTGAAGAAACACCACGTCCGGCGATGCGGTGCGCAGCGCCTCACGCAGGTCGTGCAGCATGAAGCGGCGGTTGAAACTGGTAAAGCCCTTATGGGTATTGACCGTCAGCACCGTCAGCGTCGTGGTGTCGAGGGAATGCGAAGCGGGCATGAAAACTCCGGCAGATGCGATCCGGCGGAAGGAGCAAGCGGCGTGCCCGCGCGGTAACGAAACGTGTGGGAGCACGTCATTTTTTGCGGGAGGCGGGGCAGGGGACGCATGAGCAAATGAGAAATCAGCATTTCTCAAGCCCGGTGGCGCAGGCCTAAGATCCGCAGCTTCCAACCAGGCAGAACCAGAGTCCGACATGCGCACCACCCGCCGCGAGTTCCTGTTGTCTTCCGGGGCGCTTGCCGCCTCGATGGCATTTCCCACGTCGCTCCTGGCGCAGTCCGCCACGCCGCGGCATGGCGGGGTGCTTAACGTGCACCTTGGGTCCGAGCAGCGGATCCTGAATCCGGCGCTGCGGGCTTCGACGGGCGTGTACATCGTTACCAGCAAGATCATCGAATCGCTGGTGGACCTGGATGCGGCCGGCAAGCCGGTGGGGCAACTTGCCACCGCCTGGACCGCCGACCCCAATGGCAAGACCATCACGTTCAAGCTGCGCGAAGGCGTGACCTGGCACGACGGCAAGCCGTTCACCTCCGCCGACGTGCAATACAACGCGCTGGAACTGTGGAAGAAGCACCTGAATTTCGGCACCGCGCTGCAGCTCTATCTGGAGGCGGTCGACACGCCCGACGCGCACACGGCGGTCTTCCGCTACAGCCGCCCAATGCCGCTGGACCTCTTGCTGCGCGCGCTGGCGGATCTGGGCTACGTGGTGCCGCGCCATCTGTACGAAGGCACCAACGTGCTGGAGAACCCGGCGAACACCGCGCCGGTCGGCACGGGCCCGTTCAAGTTCGTGCAGTACCAGCGCGGCCAGTTCATCATTGCCGAGCGCAATCCCAATTACTGGCGCAAGGGCGAGCCCTACCTGGACCGTGTGGTCTGGCGCATCATTACGGACAAGTCGGCCGCCACGGCCGCGCTGGAAACCGGCCAGCTTCAACTGAGCGCCTATTCGCAGCTCACGCTGGCCGATCTGGACCGCCTGAAGCAGAATCCGCAGTTCGAGGTGCGCAGCAAGGGGCTGGAGGCCAACGTCTTCAACAACACGCTGGAATTCAACTTCCGCCGCAAGGAACTGGCTGACGTGCGCGTGCGCCGCGCCATTGTCCACGCCATCGACATCGAGTTCTTCATCGAGAACTTCCTTTACGGCCTGGGCAAACCGGCCACCGGTCCCATTCCGTCATCGTCCGAGGCGTTCTTCCCGGCGGGCAGCAAGCCGCCGTACCCGTTCGACGTCAAGCGTGCCGAGACGCTGCTGGACGCGGCCGGGTACAAGCGGGGCGCCGGCGGCGTGCGCTTCACGTTGAAACTGGTGCCCATCCAGAACGGCGAAGACGTGCCGCTGCTGGCGACCTTCATCCAGCAGTCGCTGGAGGCGGTGGGCATCAAGGTCGAGATCGTGCAGTACGACATCGCGGGCGCGCTGTCCTCGGTCTACAAGGAACACAACTTCGATATCGCCACAGGCTGGCACCAGTACCGCGGCGATCCGGCGGTGTCCACGACGGTCTGGTACCGCTCGGGCAGCCCGGCGGGCGCGCCGTGGACCAACCAGTACGGCTGGCAGTCGGACAAGGTCGACAAGCTGATCGACGACGCTGCGTCTGAAATCGACGCGGCACGCCGCCGCGCGCTGTATGCGGAGTGGGTGCAGGCCGTCAACGACGAACTGCCCATCTGGATGGCGACCGAACGCCAGTTCTATTCGGTGGCCAGCCGCAAGCTGCAGAACGGCCACAACAACGCGCGCTGGCCGTCCAGCGACTGGCACGACGCCTGGCTGTCGGCGTAGGACCACGGCATGGGGTTCCTGACTCTCGCGGCGCGGCGGCTTCTGGCGGCGGCGCCCGCGCTTCTGATCATCCTGGCGGGTCTGTTCCTGCTGCTGCAACTGGCGCCCGGCGACACCGTGGATGCGCTGGTGGCGCAGATCGGCGGCGCTGACCCCGCCACCATTGCGGCCATGCGCACGCACTACCAGCTGGACGAGTCGGCCAGCGCGCGCCTGGGCAACTATCTGTGGCGGCTGGCGCATCTGGACCTGGGCTATTCCGCCATCTATGGCAAGCCCGTGGCTGCCGTGATCGCCGAGCGCTTGCCGGCGACGCTGCTGCTGATGGGATCGGCGCTGTCGTTCGCCTTTGCGGGCGGCATGGCGCTGGGCGTCATCGCGGCGCGGCGCGTCAATGGCTGGGCCGACGGGCTGATCTCGACGCTGGGCCTGGTGTTCTGCGCCACCCCGTCCTTCTGGTTCGGCCTGATGGGCATCTTTGTGTTCGCGGTGTGGCTGGACTGGGTGCCGGCCGGCGGATTTGAAACCATTGCGTCCGGCGACACCGGCCTGACCCGCATTCTGGACATCGCGTGGCACCTGATCCTGCCGACGGCGACGCTGGCGCTGATCTTCCTGGCCATCTACCTGCGCATCATGCGCGCGTCGATGCTTGAAGTCGCCTCGCACGATTTCATCCGCACCGCTCGCGCCAAGGGGCTGCGCGAAACGGCCGTGGTGGCGCGGCACATGCTGCGCAACGCGCTGCTGCCGATGGTGACGCTGCTGGGTCTGCAGGCCGGGACCATGCTGGGCGGGTCGGTCGTGGTCGAAAGCGTCTTTGCCTTGCCGGGACTGGGGCGCCTGGCGTACGAGTCGGTCGTGCAGCGCGACCTGAACACCTTGCTTGGCATCGTGTTCGTGTCCGCGCTGCTGGTGATCGCCATCAATTTCATCGTTGACCTGCTGTATGCGCGGCTCGACCCCCGCATCGTCCGGAGCTGAACCATGGAAACGCTACGCCGATACTTCCATAGCCCCGTCGCCGTGCTGGGCCTTGTGCTGCTGGCCGCCGTCTGCGCGGCCGCGCTGGGCGCCGACTTCTGGTATCCGCGCAATCCGCTCAGCCTGGCGGGCCGGCCGCTTCAATGGCCCGGCGACAACGCGCGCTTTCTGCTGGGCACCGATCAGGTTGGGCGAGACATTGCCGCGCAGATCCTGCACGGCGCGCGCGTCACGTTGGCCATTGGCCTTGCCGCCACCGTCGTGTCGGTGCTGATCGGCGTGGTGCTGGGCGCCGTGGCGGGCTATTACGGCGGCCTGGCCGACGACCTGCTGATGCGCGTGACCGAAGCCTTCCAGATCCTGCCGAACTTCCTGTTGCTGTTGGTGCTGGTGGCCGTGTTCGGCTCGGACCTGCGCACGGTCGTGCAGGCGATCGGCCTGGTGTCGTGGCCGCCCGTGGCGCGTCTGACCCGCTCGGAATTCCTGTCGCTCAAGACGCGGGAATTCGTGCAGGCGGGCAGGGCGCTGGGCATGGGCGACCTGCGCCTCATCTTCCGCGAGATCCTGCCCAACGCCTTGCCGCCCGTGATCGTCTACGCCAGCGTCATCATGGCCACCGCCATTCTGCTGGAAAGCGCGCTGGCCTTTCTAAACCTGTCGGACCCCAACGTGCCGTCCTGGGGCAACCTCATCGGCGGCGGCCGCGGGGTGATCCGGGTGCAGTGGTACGTATCCGCCATTCCCGGCATTGCCATCCTGCTCACCGTCCTGGCGATTTCGCTGGTCGGGCAGGGGGTGAACGATGCTCTCAATCCCAGGCTGAAACGATCATGACCGAACTGCTCCGCATCGAAAACCTTACCGTGGACCTGCCGCCCGGCGCCGACCGGCCGCATGCGCTCCGCGATCTGTCGCTGGCGGTCAACCCGGGCGAGATCGTGTGCGTTGTGGGCGAAAGCGGCTCGGGCAAATCGCTGACCGCCGGCACCATTCTCGGCCTGCTGCCGCAAGGCGTGCAGGCGAGCGCCGGACGCGTGCTGTGGGAAGGCCAGGACTTGCTGAAGCTTGCGCCCGAGGCGCTGCGCCGGTTGCGCGGCAAGCGCATCGGCATGATCTTCCAGGAACCGATGACCGCGCTCAATCCGCTGCGTACCATCGGCGACCAGATCGCCGAGGTGTTCCGCACGCATACCCGGCTGTCGCGCGCCGTGATCCGGCAGCGCACGCTGGACCTGTTGGAATCCGTCCGGCTGCCCGACCCCGTCCAGGCGCTGGGCGCCTATCCGCATGAGCTGTCCGGCGGACAGCGGCAACGCGCGATGATCGCCATGGCGCTGGCGCTGGAACCGGCGCTGCTCATTGCCGACGAACCGACGACCGCGCTGGACGTCACGACGCAGGCGCAGATCCTGCATCTGATCCACGACCTGCAGCGCCGCAAGGGCACGGCCGTTCTCTTTATCACGCACGATTTTGGCGTGGTGGCCGAGATTGCAGACCGCGTCGCCGTCATGCAGCGCGGCGAGCTGGTGGAAAGCGGGCCGGCCGACCAGGTGCTGGAGCATCCGCGCCATCCCTACACCCGCGCGCTGATTGCCGCGGTGCCGCCGCTGGCGCCCGCGCCCGCCCGAGCCGACCTGGACGCCAGCGCGCCCGCGATCCTGACCACGCAGGGGCTGTCCAAGACCTACCGCAAACGCGGCTGGTTCGGCCGGCCCGGCCGCGTGACACATGCGGTGGACGACGTGACGCTGACCCTGCGGCGCGGCGGCACGCTGGGTATCGTGGGTGAAAGCGGATCGGGCAAGTCCACGCTGGCGCGCACGCTGCTGGGATTGCTGCCGCCCGATGGCGGTGACATCACGCTGGCCGGCGAACCCCTGTCGTTCAAGGGCGCGCGCGCCCGCCGCGCCCATGCGCAGCGCGTGCAGATGGTGTTCCAGGACCCGTACGGGTCGCTGAACCCACGCCAGCGCGTCGGCGAGATTGTGGCGCAGGGCCCCATAGTGCACGGCACGCCGCGCCGCGAGGCATTGGCCCGCGCGCAGGAACTCTTCGAACTGGTGGGCCTGTCACCCGACGCCGTACGGCGCTTCCCGCACGAATTCTCGGGCGGCCAGCGCCAGCGCGTCGGTCTGGCGCGCGCGCTGGCGATGCGGCCGCAGGTGCTGATCGCCGACGAACCGGTGTCGGCGCTGGACGTGTCCGTGCAGGCGCAGGTGCTGGCGCTGCTGGCCCGGTTGCGCGAGCAATTGGGCCTGTCCATCGTCTTCATCACGCACGATCTTCGCGTGGCAGCGCAGGTCTGCGATCACATCGCCGTCATGAAGTCGGGCCGCGTCGTGGAAGAGGGCGTGTGCGCCGACGTGTTCAACAATCCCTCCCATCCCTACACGCAGGCGCTGCTGGCGGCCGTGCCGGGCCGCCGCTGGGACCCGGCCGCGGTCGCGACGCGGCTCGCCGCCTGAACCGGCGGCGCCCCAATCATTGTTCAAGGAGTTTGAGTGACCTTACGCATCGATCACGTCGTCATCCAGGCGGGCCTGGATCTGGACGCCTCAGCGGCGCGCTTTCGCCGGCTTGGCTTTCAACTCACCGACCGGGGCCACCACTCGCTGGGGTCGAGCAACCATCTGGCGATCTTTGGCGACGACTATCTGGAGCTCATCGGCGTCGAGCCGCCCAAGGCCGATATCCCGGGCGCACGTTGGGAGCATCCGCTGGGTCTCGCGGGACTGGTGTTCAAGACGGCCAATGCCGACGCGACCTGGAAGGATCTTGCCAACCGCGACGTGCCGCTGGATGGCGAGGGTGCGCGCAGCTTCCATCGGCCGGTCACCGCGGCCGGACAGACGCTGGGCGATGCGCGTTTTCGCACGCTGCGCATCCGTGCAGACTTGATTCCGAATGGCCGGGTGTTCTTCTGCCAGCACGAAACGCCGGAACTGGTGTGGCGGCCTGAATGGCGGGAACACCCCAATGGAGTGCGCGGCATTGCCGAATACGTATACGTGACTGACGAACCCGCGGCCTCGGCCGAACTGCTGGAGCAGGCATTTGGCCCCGGCGCGGCGCAGCCAGTGCAGGACGGCGTGGCCGTTGCCGCCGGCCGCGCCAGCATTCTGTATCTGACGCCAGCGGGCATCCAGACGCGCTTTGGCGTGGATGCCGCGCCGCTCATCGCGGGCGGCGAACGCGCCGCGGCGCTGACGCTGCGCACCGATGCGCTGGCGCGAGTGCAGGAGGTGCTGGCAGCCGCGGGCGTGGCGCATCAGGCACACAAGTCCCGCATCGTCGTGCCGCCGTTGGAAACCGGCGGCTTGATCCTGGCCTTCGTCGAATCCTGAGCCAGATGACGGGCGCGGCGTGGGCTAGTGCCCCGCGGACGCGCCCGGTTGCGCGTAGCGGCCGACCAGCGTCGCGCTGGCCTCATTCAGCCCCACAACGTCGACCTGACGTCCGGTCCGGCGCAGCTTGAGCGTCACTTTGTCCAGTTCACCGACGGCCGAGATGTCCCAGAAGTGCGCGGCCGACAAATCGATCACCACGTGGTCGACGGCTTCGTGAAAGTCGATCGCCGCTGAGAACCGCGAGGCCGACGCGAAGAAGATCTGGCCCGCGTAGCGGTAGGTGCGCGTGCGGCCGTCCTCGGACAGCGACGTGTCCACGTCGAGCAGCCTCTTCACCTTGCCGGCAAAGAACAGGCCGCTCAGCACCACGCCCACCAGCACGCCGCGCGCCAGATCATGCGTCCAGACCACCACGGCGACGGTGGCCAGCATGACCACGGACGACTGCCACGGATGCGAGCCCAGGTTGCGCAGCGAGCGCCAGTTGAAGGTGCCGATGGACACCATGATCATCACGGCCACCAGCGCCGGCATCGGAATCTGCGCCACCAGCGGGCCCAGCGCCACGATCAGGAACAGCAGGAAGACGCCCGCCACGCAGGTCGACAGCCGCGTGCGGCCGCCGGCGCGCACGTTGATGACCGACTGGCCGATCATGGCGCAGCCGCCCATGCCGCCCAGAAAGCCCGTGACGATGTTGGCGATGCCCTGGCCCTTGCACTCGCGGCGCTTGTCGCTGGGCGTGTCGGTCATGTCGTCCACGATCTGCGCCGTCATCATCGACTCCAGCAGGCCCACCGCCGCCATCGTCAGCGAGTACGGCAGGATGATGCGCAGCGACTCCAGCGTGAAGGGCACGTCGGGAATCATGAACGACGGCAGCGCCGACGGCAGCGTGCCCATGTCGCCCACCGTGTTGACGTTCAGGCCCGCAAAGATGGATACGGCCGTCATCACGATGATGGCGATCAGCGGCGACGGCACGGCGGTGGTGAGCCGGGGCAGCAGATAGATGACGGCGAGCGCGGCGGCCACCATGGCATAGGTCACCCACGTTACCCCGATCAGCTGCGGCAGCTGCGCCATGAAGATCAGGATGGCCAGCGCGTTGACGAAGCCGGTCACGACCGAGCGCGACACGTACTGCATCAAGAGATCCAGCCGCAGGAAGCCGGCGGCGATTTGCACGACGCCCATCAGCACGGTGGCGGCAAACAGGTAGCCGACCCCGTGGTCGCGCACCAGTGGAGCGACCAGCACCGCGACGGCGGCCGTGGCGGCCGAGATCATGCCAGGCCGCCCGCCCATGAACGCAATGATGAACGCGATGGAAAACGAGGCGTACAGGCCGACGCTGGGGTCGACGCCCGCGATGATGGAAAAGCCGATGGCTTCAGGGATCAAGGCAAGGGCGACGAGCACGCCCGACAGAATGTCCGCGCGCGGATTGGCCATCCAGTCGCGGCGAAGCTTGGAAAGAACTGACATCGATTGGCTAAGCAGAATTGAACAAGCGCCAGGCGTGGATCGCGGTGCCTGCGTGCGCGGCAAATTATGGGCGAGCGCCCGTGGTGCTTGAGAGTTGTCCGAGGGATAGGCGCCCGGCCGAGCCACCCGGCAAGCCGGGTCCATCTGGGACCGCGACAGCGTCGCGGACGCGCACCCATTGCGGATGCGGCGGACGCGATTGTACTCCCCTCGAGCTGTTCCTACCGCATTCCGCCCGCGACGCTAGCGCGGCGCGGGCGCGGGCCCGGCGTAATACGCCGCCAGCGCCTGGATCTCGGCGTCGGTCAGGCGTTGCGAGAACGCCCGCATCACGCCCACGTCGTCGTTCTGCCGCGAGCCATTGCGAAACGCGTTCATCTGGTCGGTGAAGTATTCCCGCGACTGACCGGCCAGCCGCGGCAGCAGCGGCCCTTCGCCCATGCCGCGCATGCCGTGACAATTGGCGCAGGCGGGCAGCGCGCGTGCGCCGTCGCCATCGACGTCCAGCCTGCGGGCCGCCTCGCCGCCGAACTCGCCCACGTGCAACGGCGGTCCGGCAAGGGTGCCGTAGTAGGCGGCCACCTGGCCGATTTCTTCTTCGGTCAGCGCACGGGCAATGGTATTCATCAGCGGCTGCACGCGCGTGCCCGCCCGGAAGTCGGCAAGCTGCTTGGCCAGGTATTCGCTGCGCAGGCCGGCAAGGTTGGGGAAGATGCCGCCTGTGGGCGTGATGCCCGCGGGGCCGTGACAGGCCACACACGCCTGCACGGCGGCCGCGGGTTTGCCGTTGGCGGCAAGCTGCTTGCCCGCCTCGGGGTCGGCTTCGCGCAGCCACTTTTCCCAATCGGGGCGCGACGCGGTGAAATCGGTGGCGCTGCGTCCGGGCACGGGTTTCATCGGGGCGGGCGCCGTGCCCGCTGCGGCAGGCGTGGCCGGTGCTATGCCAGATGCCGCCGGCGCGGCGGCTTGCCCGCCTGGGATCTGCGGCGCCGCGCTGACTGCTTGCGGCGGCGGCTGGGGCACGGCGGACGCCCGGATGGCCTCGTCGCCGCCGGCGCCCATCATCTGGACTCCCGTGGCAACCAGCGTGATGACCGGCACCGCGATCATCAGCCCGAGGGTGAAGAGAATGCCTGTGCGGTTTTCGCTCATGATGACACCAGCGGGCCCGGCGAACGCAGATAGTCCGCCTTGATTTTCTCTACGATCCAGTAGGCGGTGGCGCCCACGGTGCCGGTCGGGTTGTAGCCCGAGTTCTGCGGAAAGAGCGCCGCGCCCGTGACGAACACGTTGGGCACGTCCCACGACTGCCCGTAGCGGTTGACGACGCTGGTGTTGGGATCGTCACCCATCGCCGCGCCGCCCGTCAGGTGGGTGGACTGGTACGCCGTGGCCGAGAACGGCCGTTTGCGCGGACCGGGCTCGGTGCGCACGATGCCCTTCATGGCCCGCGCGATCTCATCGCCTTTCTCGGTCAAAAACGCCGACATGCGGATGTCGTTGTCGGGAAAGTCGTAGGTCACGCGCAATAGCGGCAGGCCCCACGCGTCCTTGTAGGTGGGGTCCAGGCTCAGATAGCCGCCGCGCCACGGCTGCGCCGAGCCGGTGATGGTGATATTCGCCGCATGGTTGTAGTGGCGCGCGACGGCCTTCTTCCATTCGGACCCCCACGACGGCGTGCCCTTGGGCGTCGGATGAAACCCGATGGGCGCGCCGCTGACCACCTGGATCTGCAGATAGCCGCCACCCACAAACCCCACCGGCCCGTGATCGAAGTTGTCGGCGCTGAAATCGTCCATCGTCACCGCGACCGCGCCGGCCCCCATGAACGGGTTGATGTTGACCGACTCATCAAAAAACAGATTCACGCCCGAGGTGGTCTGGTGCGTGTAGTTGCGGCCCACGACGCCGGTGTTCGTGACCGGATCGAAGGGCTTGCCGATGCCGGACAGCAACAGCAGGCGCACGTTGTTGATGCCGAATGCGCAGAGGAACACGAGCTCGGCGGGCTGAAAGACCTCTTCGCCAGCCGCGTCCACGTACGTCACGCCGAGGGCGCGCTTCTTGTCCGGCGTCAGCTCCACGCGCAGCACGTGCGCGCCGGTGCGGATCTCGAAGTTCTCCATCTTCATGGCCACGGGCAGGATGCAGACCTGCGGCGAGGCCTTGGCAAAGTGCTCGCAGCCGAAGTTCGAACAGAATCCGCAGTACACGCACGCGCTCATGTGCAGGCCTTCGGTATTCACATAAGGCCGCGTACAGAGTGCGGACGGCTGCACATAAGGGTGATAGCCCAACTTGCGCGCGGCCTCGCCGAACAGCGCGGGTGCGTAGGGCACCTTCATGGGCGGGTTGGGGTAGGGGCGCGAGCGCCATGGCTCGAACGGATTGCCGCCTTCCTGTTTTTCGCCCTTGATGTTGCCGGCCTGGCCCGACGCGCCGATCAGGTAATCGAAGCGGTCGAAGTACGGCTCCAGCTCGTCGTATGTCACGCCCCAGTCCTGACAGGTCAATTCCTTGTCAAAGATGTTCGCGCCATAGCGTTCGGTGTAATGGCTGCGCATCACGAAGTCGGTGGGATCGAAGCGGTAGTAGGCCCCCGACCAGTGATTGCCCGCGCCGCCAAGGTGCGTGCCGGGGTAGGCGAATTGCCAGCGCCGCATCGGCAGCGCCTTCTGGTCCGTGCTGTTGCGGAACGTGTAGGTTTCCGTCGCGGCGTCCTGATGCAGCTCGTGGCGCCGTGTGTACTTGAGTTCGTCGTGGACGTTGGGCCCTTGGAAATCGGGCGAGGGCCAGCGCGCCTCGCCCCGTTCCAGCACCACGACCCGTTGATTGGCGGCCGCGAGCTCCTTGCCGATGATGGCGCCCGTCCACCCGCCGCCAATGATCGCCACGTCCACCGCAGGTAGCGATTTAGCCATGCTTGCCTCCCGGCGTCATCTTGTGGCTCAGGGCGTTGGCAATCGACACCGGCTGGCCGGCCCAGATCACGCCATGGCGCTCGATGTCGTTGGAGAACGAGGCAAACGCGCCCGGAAACCCCACGAGTTTCCAGCCCACCATGTCGGCGTTGCCGCCGTACAGCGGGTCTGAGAAGAAGCCTTCAATCGTGCCTTCAAGCAAGGCCTGGAAGAACACGCCTGACGGCAACGGCGAAAAATCCGGCTTGCCTTCCTGCATGTCGCGCAGCCAGGCGTCTTGCCGCGTGGCGTCCAGCTCGGCGAACGGCTTGTCGTCCTGCTTGCGCGTGGCAGCGTCCAGCGCGGCGAGGCCGCGGCGGAACATCTCGGCCGGCGTGAACGATAGCTGGTAACCCTGTTCCGGCGTGCCTTGCTCAAACGGGCCTTGGCGGTAGAGCTGGCTGCCCGCGCCCCAGGCGCCGGCGAGCTGGCCGTCCAGGAACAGCGTCACGCCGGCTTCCTTGGCCCCCGGCCCCAGATCGTCGGCCGGAATCAGGCGCGCGGCGATGGCGTCCATCGTCAATGCTTCCTGCGCATTGAAGAATTTGAGCGTTCGATTGGCGGCGCCGCCCGTGGCGGCAGTGTCTTGATGGGGAGTGGGGGAGGCAGGTTCCGGGGCGCTGATCGCGCGGGGGGCCCACGCAGCGCCGGGGACACCGACAGCCAGGGCTTTGAGCAGCCCCCGCCGGCCGGGTACAGGTTTATCACTCATGGTTCGCTCCCATGGCGAGGCAGGCACGCGACTTGCCCCTGGATGAAAAGAGATCCCGCGTCAGCCCGTTGGCCTGGGGCTCAGTGTGTCACCGTTGCCGACGAAGGAGCAACCATGAAACATCCGATTCTGTATCTGTGCGCTACGGCCATGAGCGGCTTGCTTGCTACCAGCGTTTCGGCGCAGCGTATTGAAAAAACGCTTGTTGCCCAGGCGCAGACGACTACGCCCGACGCGCGCACGACCAGCCAACCCAAGTCGCATCAACAGTCCGGGACGACCCAGAAGTCCGCGCAAGGTAAAAAGGGCGATCACGCGAAGCGCGATTCGCCACGTGCGGGATCAAGCCCCCGGCAGGATGACGCGGGCGCCGACACGCGCGGCGCAAAGGGCGCGACGGGCGCCAATACGGGTTCGACCGGGCACGGCGGCATGCCGGGGTCGGGCGCATCGTCGGGGTCTGGCGGCACGGCCGACATGCGTGGGCAATAGGCGCAATGCCGGGCTCCACGTCGCGCGATATTCGGTTTCAGGTAATATTCAGGATCCTGTAAGAAAGAGAGCCCGGCGGATATTCCGACTGTTGCTGCTTCGGCAGCCTGGAGCCATCCGCCATCTATGAACGAAGACCCTCCTCCTAGCAGGGCGCCGCACATCTGCCGGCGCCCGTCATCTTCTCCTCCTGCTGCCGCGCCCAGGGCGTTCCTGCGCGCCGGATCCCTTAGCGCCACCGCGGCCACGCCGCGTCTCGGCGGCCGTGCGCCGCCGCGCCAGGCCGCGCCCGCCCGCGCGCCTGCGCTGCCGCAGCTGCGCGCCGCTGAAAAAACGCCTTCCTGCCGACGCGCATCGCTTGCGCGTCCGCTCACGTTTTCCGTGGAAAAGTGATGATTTTCGATTGGATGTCCGACCCCACCGCCTGGCTTGGCCTGGCGACGCTGGTCGTGCTTGAAATTGTGCTGGGTATCGACAACCTGGTGTTCATTGCCATCCTGGCGGACAAGCTGCCGCCCGAACAGCGCAATCGCGCACGCCTGATCGGCCTGACGCTCGCGCTGGTGATGCGCCTGGGCCTGTTGGCCAGTATTGCGTGGGTGGTCACGCTGACCGCGCCGCTCTTCACGGTGATGGGCGCGGAGATTTCCGGGCGTGACCTGATATTGATCCTGGGCGGCCTGTTCCTGCTCTTCAAGGGCACGATGGAGCTGCACGAACGCGTGGAAGGCAGCGCCAGCCAAGACCAGACGCAGAAGCCGCAGCACGCCGTCTTCTGGCAGGTCATTCTGCAGATCGTGGTGCTGGACGCCGTGTTCTCGCTGGACTCCGTCATCACCGCCGTGGGCATGGTGCAGGACCTGAGCATCATGATGATCGCCGTCGTGGTCGCGATGGCCGTCATGATGCTCGCCAGCCGCCCGTTGATGGCCTTCGTGGGACGCCATCCGACGGTTGTGATCCTGTGTCTGGGCCTGTTGCTGATGATCGGTTTCAGCCTGGTCGCGGAAGGCCTGGGCTTCCATGTTCCCAAGGGCTACCTGTACGCGGCCATCGGCTTCTCGATCCTGATCGAGCTGTGCAACCAGCTGGCGCGCCGCAACCGCGCACGGGGCACGCATGCGCTGGGCCGCCGTCAACGCACGGCGCAGGCCGTGTTGCGCCTTTTGCGCGGCGGCCGCGCTGGCCAACCCGTATCCCAAGCGGACGAAGTGGTGGCGCTGGTCGACGGTGCGGGTGACGAGCCCGCCTTCGCGCCGGAGGAAAGCTCGATGATCGAGCGCGTACTGTCCATCGGTGCCCGCGACATCCGCTCCATCATGGTCCCGCGCGGCGATATGACGTGGCTGGACGTGGCCGACACGCCTGACATCATCGTCCGCAAGTTCGCCACCGGCCATTCGCGCCTGCCGCTGTGCGCGGGCGACCCGGCAAACGTTCTGGGCGTGCTGCACTTCAAGGAAGTGCTGCCGATGCTGCAGAACCCCGGTCCGATCGACCTCGTGGAACTGGCGCGCGAGCCGCGCTACGTGATGGAAACGACGCCGGTGCTGAAGGTGCTGGATGAGCTGCGCGCCTCGCGCGACCACATGTTGATCGTGGTCGATGAACACGGCGTGTGTGAAGGCCTGGTCACGCCGCTGGACGTGCTGGAAGCGGTGGCGGGCGACTTGCCTGAACATCAGGAAGATCTGCCCGAGGCCTTGCAGCTTTCCGACGGTTCATGGCTGCTGGGCGGCCGGTTGTCCGTGGACGAAGCCGCGCGCCTGCTGGATGCGCCGGCGTTGGCGGACGATTATCCCGATGCGACGCTGGCAGGTTGCCTGCTGCGCGCGGGCGGCCGGATCCCCGAGGCAGGCGATACCGTGCTGCTGCGTGACTGGGGCTTCGAGGTGACGCGCCGCGATGGCTTGCGCATCGACCAGGTGCATGCGCGTCCGCATCAGCCGCAGGTCAGCGCGGCCGACTGACGGGGCAGCGGGGCGGGCTGACCGCCTCAACTGCAGATGCGGCGCCACGGCGACCGGTTCACGGGGCAATAGCCCGGACACCGCGTCGCCACCGCCTTGCCGCTGACGCATTGCGCGTTCGGCTCGGTGAAGCCGTACTCCATGCTGCCGTAGCATCCGCACAGTTCCAGCACAGTGCCCGGCGGGAGCTTCTGCGGCTCGACGGGCGCCTTGCCTGCCGGCTTGGCAGCATTGGCCGCGTTTGTCGTGGCCGAAGTCGCCGCGGATCGCGTCGCGGCAGTTGCAGCGGGTTTTTCGGCGGATTTTGCGGCAGACTTTTCAGCGGGTTCTTCAGCGGACTTTTCCGCCGGATTATCCCCTGACGTCGCCGCAGGTTTTGCCGCAGCGGCCCCGGCGCCCAGCCTTTCCTTCACGGCCGCCACGCTCATGCCACAGCGTTTGGCGATGGTGGCCACGCTGCGTCCCGCGTCGGACAGCCCGCGCACGGTTTTGTCGCTGCATGCCGCCAAAGCCCCGGCCGGAGCCAGGAAACCCAGCATCAGCAATGCGCACGCGAATGCGCCTGGTCTGCATAGCGTCATGACGCGCCTCCCGCACCTTGGTGCGCCAGGGCAGAACCACGCCCGGTTGGACCACGAGTGCGGGCTAGCGTAAAGCGCCTAAATCAAGGGTGTCAATGCGGCCCAAACGGATCGCCCGAAGGCATTGCGCCCTCGGCCGCGAGCGGGTCGGACAGGCGCCATCCGGATACCAGCCGGATGGCGCCGCGTGCGTCAGAAGTTCCAGCGCACGTTCAGGAAGCCCGCGTTCTCGCGGCTGCCGCTGCCGAATTGGCCTTGGTAGCTCAGGCCGATCGCGGCATTTTTCGACACAGCCACTTCCGCCCCGACCTCGGCCACTGCGGCGTTGCGGGCGATGGGCGTGCCCGCCACCGTGAACGCCGGACCCGAGCCGAAAGCCATCGTGCGGTCGGGGTCCACGTCTCCCATGGCGTGGCGCCAGCCGAGCGTGGCGCGCAGGCGGGCGGGCGCGCCCGCGATCTGCGTGTCCAGGTTGCCGCGCAAGCCGACGGTGGTGGTCGTGACGTCGTTGCTTTGGCTGTCCGCCGACAGGGCCGCGGAGCCGCCGTCTTCCGAGAAGCCGCCCATGCGCTGCTTGATCCACGCCGCGCCGACAAAGGGTTCGACCGTCGCGTTCGGCGCAACCGGCATGGCGTAGCCCAGTTCGCCGAAGATCTGCGTGGTGTTGCCGCGGTAGTCTGCCTTCAGCTCCTGGCTGGCGCCGCCGATGGCGAGGTTGCGCTTCGTCTCGATGTCCTGCCAGCTATACGACGCGCCAGCCATGACGTTCCACGCGTTGCCGCTGGGCTGGACGAACGACTTGCCGCCGAACAGCGTGACGCTGTAGCTGTCGACGTCGGCCTTGGCGTTGCGGCTGTCCTGCCAGATCGTGCTGTCCTGGTAGCCCAGCGCAACACCCACGCGCCAGCCGTCGCCCACCCGGATGTCGCCACCGGCCAGCACGCCGCCGGTGCGTTGGCGGTAGCTGGGCGCATTGCCGTCGCCATCCTGGCTCTGCCAGTTGCCCAGTACTTCGGTCCACACGTTGCGCTGGCACGAGAAGCGCTCGGCGTAGCCGCCCGCGCTGCGGCCCGGCTCGCCGCACGCGCCGTCCTGGCCGCGGCCTTCACTGCGCAGGCTGTCGCGCAGGTGATTCAGCGGCAACGTCCGCACCGATTCCGAACTGCGCACCAGCGCCGACGACAACGAGGCGTGGCTGTCGCCCGACAACTGCTTGAAGGCTTCCGGCGCCTCGTCCCGGCTCAACCCCAGGATCGCCGAGTAAAGGGGCGAGCCGGGATTGATCTGCCCCAAGGCTTGCGCGACGGCGTTCTGGTTCGGCGTGTCCGTGACCGTCTCGAACCCGGTGTCGTTGCGCTGGAAGGTCACCGTGACGTTGTTGGGGTCGTAAGCCACCGCGCCGTCCAGGAAAGCGAGCTGGGGCAGGGTGGTCGAGGCAAAGGTGCCTTGCACACCCTGATCCGCCGTCAACACCGTGTAGGTGCTGTTTGCGGTGAGCGGGGCGGTGTTGGTCACCTGCAGTGCGCCGTTGAGTGTCGCCGTGCCGGCTACGTGGACGTTGGTGGCCGCGGTCGGTCCCACGTTCACGGCCAGCGTTGCGCCAGCGGCGTTGCTGAAGTTGTTGCTGACCTTCAAACCGCCGCCCGCTGCGGGCGAGCTCTGGACCGTGCCGGCGTTGCTGAGGCCGGCGATCGTCCCATTGCCGGCCAGCGTGGCGCCCGGATTGACCTGCACCGAAGCGGGCAGCGTGGCGGGCGCCTGCGCGCTGCCAAGCAGAACCGTGCCGCCCGCGATGATGGCGTTGCCCGTGTAGGTATGGTTGCCGTCGATCGCCAGCGTGCCGCCGCCTTGCTTGACGAGGCTCCCCGAGCCCGACAACGTGCCATTGAACACGCCGTCCGCGCCCTGGTTGAAGACCAGCGCCGCGTTGTTGGCGATGGCGCCTTGCAGGCTGGACGTGTCGCCAATCAGCGTCCCTGCATTGACCTGCGTGCCGCCGCTGTAGCTCGACACGCCGGCCAGCGTCAGCGCGCCGGCGCCTTCCTTCACCAATTGGCCCTGGCCGCTGACTGGGCCGGACAGCACCCCGTCGGTCGCCTGGTTCACGCGCAGCGTGGTGCCGGACGCGGTGCTGACGGCCCCCGCGATGCTGGTGCTGCTGCCTTCCAGCGTGCCGCCGGAGATAACCGTGCCGCCCGTGTAGCCGTTGGCGCCGTTCAACACCAGGGTGCCGTCACCTAGCTTGGCAAGCGCGCCCGTGCCGTTGATCGGCTGGTTCAGCGTGAAGGTCTGGCCGGCGGCCACCACATCGATGCCGCCGCCCGCGCCATCGAGCGAGAGGTTGCGGGCCGTGGTGGCGAAAGCGCCGTCCGGGATGCGCAGCGTGCCGCCATTCAGGGAGACGCCGCCGCCGTTGCCCAACTGGTTGTCGGCGCTGACCTCAAGCACGCCGCTGCGGATCGCCGTGTTGCCGGTGTAGGTGTTGACGCCGCCAAGCACCAGCGTGCCGCCGTTCAGCTTGTCGATGCCGCCCGCGCCGGTGATGGGCGCGTCGATCGTGGCGGTGGCGCCGTTCTCGACCCGCACTGGCGTCTGCGCCTGTGCGATCGCGATGGCGCCGGCCGTGCCGGCTTGCAGCGTGTAGCCGTCGGTCAGGAACTGCAGGCCGGTCACGTTTTGCGTGCCCTCGATGGTGACCGTGCCCGCCGCGCCCGAGAACGCCGCGTACTTGTCGTTCCACCGGTCGGCGCTGGCGCCCGCCGTGTCGGTCCAGTTGGTGGTAACGGCGTTCCAGGTGCCCGTGCCGCCCGCAATGATCCCGTCGGGCGTGGTCTTGGCGCCGTTCCAGAACTGGATCTCACCGGGCTGCGTCTGAAGCACCAGATTGATCTGGTTGGGCTGGTTCTGCAGCGTCAGGTCGGCGGTGGCGAGGCTGGACGGCAGCGTGCCGAACTGCACGCCGTTGTCGGTCAGCGTGCCGCCATAGGCGAACAAGCGGTACACGCCCGTGCCCAGGTTTCCGCCATCCGTGATGTTCAGCACGCCGTCCAGCCGCAGGTTCTGCGCCACGGTCACGGCTGTCGTCGCCGAATTCGGCGTGCCGAGCGTGAAGTCGAGCTGGGTGCCGTTGGACAGCGCCAGGCTGCGCGCGAACGAGATCGGATTGCCCGGGGTGCCCGCCACCAGCCGCGCGTTGTCTTCCAGTGCCACGTCGGCCGCGACCGAACCCGAGCCCCCCAGATTGCCGCCGGGGTTGATCGTGACGGGGCCGCCGGTCAGCGTGCCGTCGACCAGCAGGGTGCCGCTGTTGACGGTGGTGCCGCCGCCCACGTTGTTGTTGCCGGTCAAGGTCAGCGAAGCGTTGCCGTCCTTGGTCAGCGTGCCCGTGTTGTTGCCCGTGGTGCTGATGTTGCCGGCATAAGTGCCGTTGGCGCCGTTCTGGTTGAACACGATGGCGCTGCCGTCCACGACGGTGATGTTGCCTTGCAGGCTGGTCGCGTTGCCGGCCAGCGTGCCGGCGTTGATCACCGTGCCGCCGGTGTACGCGTTGGGGCCGGTCAGCGTGACCGTGCCCGCGCCGTCCTTGACCAGTCCGCCGCCGCCCGTGATGGCGCCGGCGTACGTGCCGGTGCCGGGCGCCTGGTTGAAGACGACGGACGTGCCCGCCGAGGTGGCGATGTTGCCGGTTAGGCTGCTGGTGTCGCCGATCAGCGTGCCCCCGGCCAGTGTCGTGCCGCCCGTGTACTGGTTCTGGCCCGTCAGCGTCAGGGTCGAGCCGTCCGTCTTGACGAGGCTGCCCGCGCCGGTGAGGTTACCGGCCAGCGTCAGGTCGTTGACGCCCGACACCGTCAAGGGCGCGCCCAGGCCGATGTCGTTGCCCAGCACGATTCCGGGTGCGCCGGCCTGCAGCGTGCCCGCGCCGGCGACGGTCAGGTCGCCGGTGCCCAGCGCGGCGTTGTTGCCCGCGATGATCGTTCCGCCGGCCAGCACGGTGCCGCCGTTGTAAGTGTTGGCGTTGCCCAGCGTCAACGTCGACGTGCCGCCCTTGGTCAGCGGACCGGTGCCAGACACGACGCCGTTCAGCGCAAGGTCGCCAGCGCCGCCCACCGTGACCGGGCCTTGCAGCAGCACGTCGTTGGTCAGCGAGGCGCCCAGGCCCAGCAGGGTGGTGCCGCCCGCCGCGGTCAGCACGCCCGAACCCAATGCGGTGTCGCTGCCGATGGCGAGCGTGCCGCCGGAAAGCTGCGTGCCGCCCTGGTAGCTGTTGTCGCCCGACAGCGTCAGCACGCCCGTGCCGGTCTTCACCAGGCCGCCCGCGCCATCGATGTCGCCCGACAGGCCGAGGTCGGCGCCGGTGATCGTCGTGGCGCCGGCCAGCGTGATTGCGTTGGCGGCGTTGACTGGCACGCTGGCTGACAAGGTGGTGCCGTCGGCGGCGGTCAGGCGGCCGACGCCCAGCGCCGTGTCGCTGCCCAGCGCAAGCGTGCCGCCGTTGAGCGCCACGCCGCCCTGGAAGCTGTTTGCGCCGTTCAGCGCCAGCGTGTCCGTGCCGTTCTTGATAAGACTGCCCGTCCCGCCGATGTCGCCATTCAAAGTCAACGCGGCGCTGCCCGGCAAGGTCAGCGCGCCATCGAGCTGCACGTCGTTGGCCAGTGCCACGGGCGCGGACGCGTCCAGCGCCGTGCCGTTGGCCGCGGTCAGCGTGCCGGTTCCCAGCGCGCCCGGCGCTCCCACGGTGATCTGGCCGGCATTCAGGCTCGTGCCGCCTTCGTAGGAATTCGCACCCGTCAACGTCAGCGTGCCGGGGCCGGTCTTGATGATGCCGCCCGCGCCGGACACATCGCCCGACAGCGTCATGGCCGCGCCGTTCGCGACGGTCACGCCACCTTGAAGCGCGACGTCGTTCTCCAGCGCGACGGCGATGTCATTCGACAGGGTGGTGCCGTCCGCTGCCGTGAACAAGCCGGTGCCCAGGGCCGTATTGGCGGCGACCTTGATCTCGCCGTCCTGCAGCACCGTGCCGCCCGCGTAGGTGTTGGCGCCCGCCAGCACCAGCGTGCCCGCGCCAGTCTTGGTCAGCGTGGCCGTGGGATCCGTGCCGGATATCGTGCCGGCCGCGGTGTACGCGCCGTCGGTGACGTCGATCGCGCCCGCGCCTTCCAGCGCGAGGTTGCGCGTGGTCGTGCCAGGCGCGGCATTGGCGTAGCGCAACGTGCCGCCGTCAAAGACGACGCGATTGGCGGCGTTGCCAAGCTGGTTGTCGGCGCTGATCTCCAGCACGCCGCCTTCCAGCCGCGTGTCGCCAACATAGGTGTTGGCCTGCGTGAAGACCAGCGTGCCGCCGTCGCGCTTGGCGATGGTCGCATTGCCCTGCAGGGTCGTGTCCAGCGTCGCGGTCATCGACGGTTCGACACGCAAGGTGGCCACGCCATTGCTGTCGGGCAATGCGTTCAGCGCGCCGCCGGTCAGCGTATAGCCGTCGGTGGAGAACTGCAGGCCCTGGAAGCCCTGCGTGCCGGCCAGCGTAACGGTGCCCGCCGTGCCTTCAAACACGCCGAAGCGGCTGCCCCACGTGGCGGCTGTGCCGGTGGCGTCGGCCCAATTCTGCGTGGTGGCGTCCCAGGTGCCCGTGCCGCCTTGCCAGAACTGGATCTCGCCAGCCTGGGACTCGTTCAGCACGTTGACCTGGCCCGCCACATTGGTCTGCAGCGTGATGAAGCCCGGCGGCAGGGTCCCCAGCGCCAGGTTCAGGGAGGTGGCCGCGCCCGAGTAGGCGATGATGCGGTACACACCCACGCCAAAGTCGGGCGTGCCGTCGATGTTCAGCGTGCCGTTCAGGTCCACGTCGCCGTGCACGTTGATGAGGCTGCCGGCATTGGGCGCGCCCAATTGCGCGTCGATGAAGGACGCGTTGTCCAACGTCAGCGAGCCCAGGATCAGCGCGCCGGGTGCGGCGGAACTCACCGCAATCCGGCCGCCGTTGTTCACGTTCACGTTGCCGTTGGCCGTGCCGGTGCCGGTCAGGGTGGCGGCCGGGCCGTTGACGTTGACCGTGTTGCTGGCCAGCGTGCCGCCCAGGTTCACCGTGCCGCTGTTGATGTCGAAGACGCCGGTGTGGGTGCTGGCGCCGTTCAGCGCCAGCGTGCCCGCGCCGGTCTTGGTGATGTTGCCCGCGCCGGCCAGCTCGCCACCGAAGACGCTGTCGGCCGCGCCGCCCAGGCCGAGGCTGCCATCCACCTGCAGCTTGCCCGCGCCGGAAAGCGCGGCGATGAATTCGGCGCCGGTCAGTTGCAGCGTGGCGCCGCCATCGACGCGCACGCCGGAGGCCGATTCCAAGAGGTTGTTGCCCTGCGTGACCAGCGTGCCTTGGGCGACGCCGACGCCGCCCGTCAGCGAATTGCTGCCACCGAGCGTCAAAGTGCCCAAGCCCGCCTTTTCCAAATTACCCGCGCCGGACAGCGCGCCGACGTAAGTGCCCGTCGCGGCTTGATCGAAGGTGAGGGTGGTGCCCGCGCTGGCGACGACTGGACCGGTGATGCTGTCCGTGTCGCCCGTGATGGCGCCGGCCTGCAGCTGCGTGCCGCCGGCGTAGGAGTTGCTGCCGGCCAGCGTCAGCGTGCCCGATCCGGTTTTGACCAACGCGCCGTTGCCGGTGATGTCGCCGCCGAGGGTCCAATTGCCCGCGCCGTCCGCCGTCAGGGAGTTGGTCAGCGACACCGCATTGGCCAGTGTCACGCCATCGGCCGCCGACAGCGTTGCGTTGCCGGTGACATCCAGCGCGCCCGTGCCAAGCGCGGTATCGCTGCCGGCGATCAGCGTGCCGGCCGACAGCGTCGTGCCGCCGGTGTAGCCGTTGTTGCCGGACAGCATGAGCGTCGCGCCGCCGTTCTTGATCAAGGCGTTGCCGCCGGTGATGTCGCCCGTCAGCGTCAGATTCTGGCCGCCGTTCACGGTCAGGTCGCCGCCCGCCAGCGCAATCTGGTTGTTCAGCGTCGTGGCCATTGCCGCGTCAAGCGCCGCATCGCCCGAGACAGTGAGGGCGCCCGTGCCCAGCGCCTGGTCCGAACCGGCCACGATCAGGCCTTGTGCCAGCGTGGTTCCGCCCTGATAGGTGTTCTCGCCCGTCAGCGTCAGCGTGTTGGCGCCCAGTTTGGCCAGGCCGCCCGCGCCGGATACGTCGCCCGTCAGCGTCACGTTCTGCGCGCCCGACACTTCGAGCGGCCCGCCGTTCAGCGCGACGGCGTTGGCCAGTATCACCGGCGTGTTCAGCGCCTGCAGGCCCGCCGCCCCGTCAACCTTCAGCGCGCCGCTGCCCAGCGACGTATCGCCGCCAACCCGTAACGTGCCACCGTCGATCCGCGTGCCGCCCGCGTAGGTGTTGGCGCCAGCAAGCGTCAACGCGCCCGCGCCCGTGGCGGCAAGGCCGCCGGCCCCGGAGATCTCGCCGTCAAAGCGCAATCCGTTCGTCGTGTCCAGGTTCAGCGCCTGACCCAAGACGACGTTGTTGGCCAGCGTCACCGCCTGGGTCGAGCCCAGCGTTGCCGCGCCATTGACCGTGAGATTCCCGGTGCCCAGCGCGGAATCGTCGCCCACGCGCAAGACGCCCGCTGTCAGCGTGGTGCCGCCGGCATAGGTGTTTGCGCCGGCCAGCGTCAGCGTCGATGCGCCGCTCTTGGTCAGCGATCCCGTGCCGTCGACCACGCCGCTCAGCGTGATGTCGCGGTCGCCGGTCACGTTCAATGCTGCATTCAGCGTCGTGTCGTTGATCAGCGTCAGCGCCGGCCCGCCCGTCACACCCGACAGGCTGGCGCCGGCGTTGACGAGGAGGGCGCCCGTGCCGAGCGAACCGCTCTGGCCCAGCCGCAGGTTGCCGCCGTTCAGTTGCGTGCCGCCCGTGTACGTGTTGGCGCCGTTAAGCGTCAGCGTCGTGCCCGTGCCGCCAGCGATCAGGCCACCGTCGCCGCTGACGGTGCCCAGCAGCGTGGCGTCCTGCGATTGCGCCAGAGTCAGATCGGCGCCGGCCGCCACGTTGATCGCGTTGCCCAGCGACAGGGCGGAGGCGCTGTCCACCGCGGCGTCGGCCGTGACGGTCAACGGCCCGGCGCCGATCGCGCCGTCGTTGCCCAGCACCAGACGGCCACCGTCCAGCCGGGTTCCGGCGTACGTGTTCACGCCGTTCAGCGTGAGCGAGCCAGCACCCGACTTGATGAGCGTCCCGCCGCCCGTGATCGTGTTGTTCAGCGTCAGATCGCCGGCCCCGCCCGTCGTCAGGGCAGCGCCCAGCACGATGGCGTTGTTCAGTGCATGCGTGCCGTCGGACAGCAGGCTGGACGCCCCGGCAACGTTCAGCGCGCCAGTGCCCAGCGCAGAGTCGCTGCCCACGCGGATGGCGCCGCCGATCAGCGCCGTGCCGCCGCCATAGGTGTTGTTGCCGGCGAGCGTCAGCGTGCCGCTACCCGCCTTCGCGAGCGAGCCGGTCGCGCCCGACACCGCGCCGTTCAGCGTCAAGTCGTTCGTGCCGGCATTGGTCAACGTCGCGCCCGCGCCGATGGCCACGTCGTTGGCCAGCGTCACGGCGGTTGTCGCGTTGAGCCCGGCACCACCCGTGACATTCAGCACGCCCGAACCCAGCGCCGTGTTGCTGCCCGCGGCAATCGTGCCGTCGGCCAGGGTCACGCCACCGATGCTGCTGTTGTCGCCGCCCAGCGCCAGAGTGCCGGCGCCCAGTTTGGTGATGCGGCCCGCGCCGGACAGGGATTGGTTCAGCGTAAAGACGTTGCCCGCATCGGCAATGTCGAAGCCCGCGCCCGCGCCGATATCGATGGCGCGCGAGGTGCCGGTGTAGCCGGTGCCGGCCACGCGCAGCGTGCCGCCGGCAAAGGTCAGGCCGGTGCCGGCCGCGCCCAGGTTGTTGTCGGCGCTGACCTGCAGCACGCCTTCGCTGATCTGCGTGCCGCCCGTGTATTCGTTCGCGCCGCCTAGCACCAGCGTGCCTTGGTCGCGCTTGTTCAGTCCCCCGGCCCCCCGGATCACGCTGTTCACCGTGCCGGTCAGCGTCGGATCCACGCGGAAATTGTTGGGCCCGGCCGCCAGCCGGATCGCGCCGCCTTGCAGCGTGTACCCATTGGTGAAGAACTGCATGCCGGTCACGGCCTGTTCACCGGCCACGGTGACGGCGCCGCCCGACGTGCCGCCGAACACGGCAAAGTTGCCGGTCCAGCTTTGCGTCAGCGCGCCCGCCTGATTGGTCCAGTTGGTCGAACCCGCCTGCCAGGTGCCCGCGCCGCCCGCCAACGTGCCATCGGCAAGCTGCTTGGCGCCGTTCCAGAACTGCACGCTGCTGCCCGTGGTCTGCACCACCAGGTTCACCTGCTGGTTCACGGCGGTCTGGATCTGCAGATTCGACGGCACGGTGCCCGGGGGCAGGGAGCCCAGCGCCAGCCCGTTGTCCGTAAGCTGTCCGGTGTAAGTGATCAGCCGGTACACGCCTTCGCCAAAGCCGCCCTTATCGGTGACGTTCAGGTCGCCGTCCAGCGTCAGGTTGCCGTTGACCTGCACCAGCGTCTGCGGCGTGGCTTGCGGCGCGCCCAGCGCCACGTTGAACTGCGATCCCTGGTTGAGCGTCAGTCCGCCCAGCGTCAGGGTCTGGCCGGATGTTGCCGACAGCGCACCGCCCGAGGCAATCGTCGTCAGGCCGCTCAGCACGCCCGAACCGGCCAGCGTCGCGCCCGCGCCCACATTGACCTGCGCACTGGCCAGGCTGCCGTTCACGTTCAGCCCACCCGACGCCACATCGAACGTGCCGCTTTGCGTGCTGTTGCCCGCGAGCGTCAGCGTGCCGGTGCCGTTCTTGACGACATTGCCCGCGCCCGTCAGCGCGCCGCCGAAGATCGAGTTGGCGTTGTCCTGTCCCATCTGCACCGTGGCGGCAGCGCCCAGGTCCAGCCGTCCGGTGCCCGCGAGCGAGCCGAACGTTTCGCTGTCCGCCAGCCGCAGCACCGTACCGGCGCCCAGGTTGACGGCAAGGCTGTCCGCCAGCGCCTGCCCGCCACGCGTTTCCACCGTGCCGGACAGCAGGTTCAGTCCGCCCGTGAACGTGTTGGCGCCGCTCAGCACCAACGTCTGCGCATTGGCCGCCACATCCACGCTGCCCGAACCGCTGATCGCGCCGGCGTAGGTCGCGTCCGCGTTCTGACCGATCACCAGCTTTGAATTGTTCAGCACGCTTGCGCCCAGGCTGCCCGCGCCCGCCAGCACCGTGCCGCTGCTGATCGTCGTGCCAGCATGCGTGTTGGCGCCTGACAGCGTCAACGTGCCCGCGCCGTTCATCACCACACGGCCCGGTCCTGCAATGGCGCCGGCCAATCCGATATCGTTTGCGCCGCCCACGGTCAGGTTGCCGTTCAGCGCAACGTTGTTGACGAAGTTGCGCGACGCCGTGCTCTGCAACGTGGCGTCGCCGCCGACGGCAAGCGTGCCGCTACCCAGCGCCGTATCGCTCGCGGCGATCAGCGTGCCCGCGTTCAGCGCGACACCGCCGCCATGCGTGTTGTTGCCCGACAGCGTCAAGGTGCCGGCGTCGTTCAAGGCGATGGCGCCGCCGCCGGACAGGTTGCCCGACAGGTTCAGCGCCTGTCCGCCGGTGGCGATGCCCAGCGTGTTGCCCAGGCGGATGTTGTTGCCAACGGTCAGATTGCCCGCGGCCAGCGTCGCCGGCCCTTGGACGTCGAGCAGGCCGGTGCCCAGCCCTTGCGCGTTCGTCAGCGTCAACTGGCCCGCGTTGAGCAGTACGCCACCGGTGTGCGTGTTGGCGGCCGACAAGGTGAGGTTGGCGTTGCCGTTCTTGACCAGCGTGCCGCCGCCCGACAGCGTGCCGGCCAGCGACAGCGCCTGGCTGCCGCCGACAGTAAGCCGGTCACCCAGCACGAACTGGTTGCCCAGGCTGACGGGCGCGGCGCTATCCACCGTGGCCGCGCCGGTCACGTTGATCACGCCGGTTCCCAGCGCGTTGTTCGCGCCGGCGACGATCGTGCCCGCTGCAAGCGTGCCGCCGCCGAAACTGTTGGTGCCGTTGAGCGTCAAGGCCCCGGTGCCTGTCTTCACCAGCGTGCCGCCGGCTCCCGACAACGTGCCATTGAGCGTGAGGTTGTTGGCGCCGGCCACGGTCAGCGCGTTGTTCAGCGCAAAGTTGTTGCCCAGCGCCACGCCCGAACCGGCGAGGGTGGTGGCGCCGCTGACGGTGACCGCGCCGGTGCCGAGCGCGCCGGACGCGCCCACGTTCACCGTGCCGCCAGCCAGCGTGGTGCCACCCGCATAGGTGTTGGCGCCGTTCAGGTTCAACACCCCCGAACCGGTCTTCACCAGCGATCCGGCGGCACTGATCGGACCATTCAGCGTCAGCGTTTCCGTGCCGTTCAGCGTCAGCGCATTGTTCAGCACGATCGCGTTCTGCAGCGCGACGCTGGTGGAAGAGGCCAGCGTCGCCGCGCCGTTGACCGTAAGCGGTCCCGCGCCCAATGCGGTGTTGTTGCCAACCACCAGTCCGCCGGCACTGATGCGCGTCGCGCCATGCGAATTCGCCCCTGTCAGCGTCAGGACGCCGGCGCCGCTCTTGACCAGCGCGGAGCCGCCCGACAGCGCGCCGGAAAGGGTGAGGGCCGACGCATTGGCCAGCGCAAGATCGGCATTGAGCACGATGTTGTTGGAGAGGCTGGTGGCGCTGCCGGGTTGCAGCGACGACGCGCCGTACACGACCAGATCGCCCAGTCCCAGCGCGCTGTTGCCGCCAAGCGCCAGGCTGCCGCCGCCCAGCCGCACGCCGCCCAGATGCGCATTCGCGCCATTGAGCGTCAGGACGCCCGCGCCGGATTTGTCCAGCGCGCCGGGGCCGGAGATGACGCCCGCCAGCGTCAGATTGTTCGCGCCCTGGACGCCCAGACCGCCCGCATTGAGCTGGATGGCGTTTGCCAGCGACAACCCCGGCGTGGCCGGCGAGATGGCGCCGCCGTTGCCGATCAGGGTCCCGGTGCCGAACGCGGTGTTGCTGTCGAAGTTGACCAGGCCGCCGTTCAACGTGGACTGGCCGCTGACGAGCGGCCCGTTGAGCGTCCAGGTGCCGCCATTCACGCGCAGGTTGTTGAAGTTGCGGTACACCGACGCGCTTGCTGTGCCGGTGCCGGTGGTGCCGGATGCGCCCGGATTCTGCAGCACGAGCGTGTTGTTGCCGTTCGCCCCGCCGTCCACCGTGCCGCCCTGGGCAAAGCCCAGCGCGATGCTGACGTCCAGGCCCGCCACGGCCAGATCGACGCCGACATCCGCGCCGCCCGTGGATATTGTCGATCCCGTCACGGCGGTGAACGTGTTGGTGCTGTTCTGCCCCATGCTCACGCTGCCGTTGATTGCACCCGCGTTGACGAAGCTGTTGCCGGTGGCGGAACGGCCAAGCCCGACGCGCCCGTTGATGACCCCGCCCGCCGCATTGTTCACGGTGACCGGCGCGCCGCCATAGGCGGCAATCACCGGGCTGGCATTGAGGAGCGACAGGGAGAGCAGTCCCGGCTTCAAGCCGATCGTTCCCGAGTTGTCGATGTTGATGCTGCCCGTGGCGTTGCTGCGCAAGGAGAGGGCAGTGCCGTCCAGCGTGCTGAGAACCTGCAGGCCAAGCACCGACAGGCCCGCGCCGTACAGGGTGCCGCTGTTGTTGACACGCACTGCACCGGCATTTGACGCGTTGCCCATGATCGCGCCCGACGTGCCAAGCGCCACCAGGGACAGCGTGGGATCGATGAGTCCCTGGTTGGTGAGCGTGGTATTGCGGCCCGTCAGCTTGACGGCGGCCGAACCCGGCAATCCCAGCAGGGGGCCCGCGGACTGGCCCGTCGGCGTCACCAGCACCGAGACGTCGTTGGCGCTACTGGTGACCGTGTTCCAGTTCAGCACCGACGCCGCGTCATTGCAGATGATGCTGGTGCCGGTTGTCGTGCACGCCAGCGCTGCTGGCATGGGCAACAACAGCATCGCGAGGACGCGCCAGACATAGTTCAGGTGAAGGGGGACGGGGAAATAGCCATGCCGGTGGCCAGGTGTCATTGTCAGCTCCAGGGACAGAAGGAGCCTTACCCGTTTTCGCACGCGTACCATCCGCAAACGGACAAGGCGATGCTGCAACTTCAGGTATCCAATCGGCGGTTGCTGTTGTTGTCCCGTCCGCTGAATAGGGGTCAGTGTTGGGGGCAAACTGGGGCGGGGCTGTAAATAATCTGCGTTAAACGTAACGGATAAATTCGAGAAAACAACGGATCGTCTCTAGTTGAAACGTACGACTAGTTACTACAGTTTCAAATAGAAATTACGGTTGTAGATAATGCTGCAGCGCACTTGTTCGGATTGTTCTTATTCTTGCGGGCAGATTATAAAATTCGACACAATTCATAAATGTATTAAGAAAAGCGTCGTAAGTACTTGATGAAAAATGAACTTTTGTGGCATTTAAAACGATGGTTTGAGATGTTCTTAGCGTATCAAGGACCGGCCGATGGTTTTGGGCGACATGCGTAGCGCTGATAGACAGATTTTCAGCCGCGCCGCACTTGATTATTTCCGGTCAGCGGGCGGCAACAATTCCAAGGTCAAAGCCCCGCGATCCTGGCTGGATCCGGGGCCCGTTTTGCCCGCTGCTCGCGTCAAAACGCAAGCAACCGTAAACGCCATCAGCCGGCCATTTCCTCAGCCACAGCGGCATACGAAATTGCACCGAGCGCGGCGTGTGCGCGCGCCCGCGCCGCCGCCAGCAGCTCAGGGCCACGAGCGGTCCCTTCAACCGCCACGAACGTCACCTGCTTCAACCCGATCGTCGCCAGCACATGCCGCAGGTACGGCGTCAGGAAGTCCGGCTGCCCTGCGTCCTCGCCGCTGAACGTGCCGCCCGACGAAATCGCGACAAACACCGGACGGTCCGCGAGCACACCGACCTTGCCTTGCGCAGTGATGTGGAACGTGTGGCGCACCCGGACCACGTGGTCCAGCCATGCCTTCAGCGCGGACGGCACCGTGAAGTTGTGCATCGGCGTGGCCAGCACGATGTGGCTGGCATCGTCCAGCATTCGGATCAGTCCGCCCGACGCGAGCAGCGAGCCGTTTTCCGATCCGTCGGCCGCGGGCTCCTCTCGCGCCGCCAGGACGGCCGCATAGTCGCCATCCGCATGGGTGAGGGTGGTGGCGTCGAACTCCACGACCTCCAGTCCGCCCGCCGGGCCCGTCTGCGCCAGCCGGTCGATGATCTGCTGCGACAGGCGATAGCTTTCCGATTCGAGCCCCCGCGGGCTGCAGCGGATTCGAAGAATGCTCATTGGGAACTTCCTTTCAAGGGCTTGCTGAACCGGATGGCGCTGGTCAACAGGCCCTGCCGGAAGTAGAAGCGTTGCGCCAGCGCGTTGCCCAGGCCGGTATCGAGCACAAGCTTGTCGCAGTCGGCGCCGCGCGCGAGTTGGTCCAGTTCGGCAATCAGCCGGGCTCCCCAACGGCTGCCGCGCGCCGATGGATCCACCACCAGGTCGTCCACGTACATGAAGCGGCCGTAGATCAGGTTTTCCTGATACCGATATCCGGCCAGCGCGACCGCCTGGCCGTCGCGCATGACGGCGAGCAGCCGGTAGTTTTCCTGGTGCATCCGGGCCAGGCGCTCAGTAAAGTCGTCGGCATGGGCCAGATGGGGACGCAGTTCGCGCATCAGCGGCAGGCAGGCCCGCCATTCTTCAGGCGTCTCCAGATGGCGCAACGCGGGTTCCGTGGAGGATGTGTGCATGGATAAGTACCTCAGAGGTCAGGGCGCTGAACGTACGCCCACCGTGAGTACGAATCTTAAAAACCACATGACATAATTCAAAGGGCCATAAATGCGCTTAAGGACTATGCCATGATTCCCGCAACACCTCACGGGCTGCAAACCGTCACCGACGCCGACGCCAACCCGCTGTATCGGCAGGTCTACGAGCGCTTTCGAAGCGCCATCGCCGAAGGCACCCTTAAACCCGGCGACCGAATCCCCTCAGCGCGCGCGCTCGCCAAGGAAATAGGCGTGGCGCGCGGCACCGTTGAAGTCGCGTACTCGCTGCTGGCCTCGGAAGGGTATATCCAGGCACGCGGGCAGGCCGGCACGGTGGTCGCGCCAAATCTGCAACCCCTCGCGCGCTCGGCGCCGGCGGTGCGGACACCGCCGACCGAGGTGATGGAAGATCGCTGGCCGCGACCTGGCACGCCGCTGCCATTCCAGATGGGGCTGCCTGCGCTTGACGCCTTTCCGCGCAAGATCTGGGCGCGCCTGGGCGCGCGCCATCTGCGCGGCATGCAGCCGCCGGACCTCGGCTATCCCGATCCCGCGGGATTGCTCGGGCTGCGAACCGCCACGGCGGCCTACCTGCAGGTGGCGCGCGGCATTCAGTGCACGCCCAGCCAGGTGTTCATCACGTCCGGCTACAACAACACCCTGCAACTCATCATGCAGGCGCTCTTCAAGCCCGGCGATTCGGTCTGGGTGGAAGATCCCGGCTATCCGCCCACGCGGACGCTGCTTGCGCAGGCCGGCATGCAGGCCGTGCCGGTGCGCGTGGATGCCGAAGGTCTCGTGGTGGAGGCGGGCATTGCGCAAGAGCCGCGGGCCCGGGCCGCCGTCGTGACGCCCGCGCACCATAGTCCGCTCTGCCTGTCGCTGTCGCTGCCCAGGCGCCAGGCCTTGCTGGACTGGGCAGAACGCAGCAGCGCCTGGATCGTGGAAGACGACTACGACGGCGAATACCGCTACGTAGGTCGTCCGCTCCCGGCCCTGAAAAGCCTGGATCAGCAGGGGCGGGTGCTGTATTCGGGCACGTTCAGCAAGGTGCTGTTCCCCGGCATGCGGCTCGCCTATCTGGTCGTGCCCGAAGCGCAGGCGCCGCGCTTCGAGCGCCTGTGCAGCCTGCTGGCGGGCGGCTCGCCGGCGCTGACGCAAGCCGTTCTGACCTCGTTCATCAACGAAGGCCATTTCGCACGCCATATCCAGCGCATGCGCCGCCTGTACAGCGAACGGCGCAACGCCACGGCGGCAGCGTTATCCGATGTGTTGGGTTCTCGCATGCGCATCGATTTGCAGCCGGGCGGCATGCACCTGGTGGCGCACCTGGAAGGCCATCAGACCGACCGCGAGCTGGCGGCGCGCATGCTGCAGCATGGCCTGTATGCGCAGGCCTTGTCGCACTGGTCGGCGGCGCCCGATGCGCGCTCCGGCCTGCTGATGAGCTTCACCAACATCGTGTCGGCCGAGCAGGCGGAGCAACTGGCCCGCCGGCTCCTGCAGCTCATGTGAACCGCGCAAGGGCGAGGCCGTCATTGGCCTGATACTGCGTGTCAGCCACCCGGTTTCCATATGGGCCATGATCCGCGCCGGGACGGGCGCGGCAAGCGCCAATTCCTGACATTTATCCGATTGAATCTCGGCCGTGGCCCGGCTATAAGCTTGAAACCGGGGCCCGAAAAAATCGACGCCCTGACTCCCAAGAAGCCCGAGCCGATGCCGCATCCATCCCCCCACGATGAACACGTCGACAGCAAGCCGGCCACCGGCGCGCGCGCCCAGACCGGCCGCGGATCCTTCCTTGAAGTGTTTCTGGTGTTCCTGCGCCTGGGCCTGACGTCCTTTGGCGGACCGGTGGCGCACCTGGGCTACTTCCGCACCGAATTCGTAGACCGGCGGAGATGGCTCGACGACTACGCCTTTTCCGATCTGGTCGCGTTGTGCCAGTTTCTGCCGGGCCCCGCCAGCAGCCAGGTCGGCATGGCGATCGGCCTGCGCCGGGCCGGCTGGGCCGGCATGCTGGCCGCGTGGATTGCGTTCACGCTGCCGTCGGCGCTTGCCCTGATCGGCTTCGCGCTGGGGCTTGCCCACTATGGCTGGCTGTCTGAGTCGGCGGCCATTCATGGCCTGAAGGTGGCGGCGGTCGCCATTGTGGCCCAGGCGGTCTGGGGCATGGGACGCTCGCTCTGTCCGGACCGGCCACGCGCCGCGCTGGCCGTTGCCGCGGCATTGCTCACCGTCGTGCTGCCCACCGCGCTGGCGCAGATCGGGGCCGTCGTGCTGGGCGCGGTCATCGGCGCTGCCTTCCTGCAACTGCCGCCCCGGCCCGTCCTGTCCAACGCCTCATCGGGCGTGCCTCGCGCGGCGGGTCTGGCGTCACTGGCGCTGTTTGCCGCTTTGATGGCGGGGCTGCCGCTCTGGGCGATGTTCTCGGACGGCGCGCTAGCCAGCCAGATAGCCGGTTTCTACCGTGCCGGGGCGTTGGTGTTTGGCGGCGGGCACGTGGTGTTGCCGCTGCTGGAGACCGCGTCGGTCTCTTCCGGAATGGTGTCCAACGCGGACTTTCTCGCTGGCTATGGCGCGGCGCAGGCGATGCCCGGCCCGTTGTTCACGTTCGCGGCCTTCCTGGGCGCCATGTCGTCCGGCCCCTTGTCCGGCTGGGCGGGCGGGCTGACCCTGCTGTGCGTCATCTTCGTGCCGGGCGCCTTGCTGCTCGCTGCTGCGCTGCCATTCTGGGACACGCTGCGCCGCCGGCCCGGCGTGCGCAACATGGTGGCCGGCGTCAATGCCAGCGTCGTCGGCATCCTGCTCGGCGCGCTGTACGACCCCGTCTGGACCAGTGCGATTCTCGGCAAGGCCGACTTCGGCCTCGCCTTGCTGCTGTTCGCACTGCTGGTCTATGCCCGCTGGTCGCCGGTATGGGTGGTGCTGCTGGCGGCCGTCAGCGGCTGGTCGCTGGGCTGGCTGGTCTAGCCAATGAGCGCGCCCGATCTGATGCGAGGTGTCTGACACCCGCTGAGACGCTGCCACGCGCTGACGGTCGACTGCCCAGGGTGTCAAACACCGGCCCGAATGCGCGTGCGCTCAGGAACCCGGTCCAAGGCGCCGGCCCAGTGCCGGCGACAACAGCAGCAACGGCGCCACAATCACCGCCCCAATCAACGCCATGGCCGCTTGCGGCGCCATTCCGCTATCCAGCAGCACGGTCGCGATCACCGCCGACCCGCTCATCTGGAACAACCCGTAGACTGCCGCGGCGGTGCCCGCCCGGTCCGCAAAAGGCTCCAGCGCCAGACTTAACCCTGACCCCAAAGCCAGCGAGAATCCCACGGTCAGCACCGCCACGGGCAGCATGAAAATCCATGCCGACAGCGGCGCCCACAGCCACGCGCCCAGATGCAGGGCCGACGCAATCAACAGGGCCACCATGCCGACACGCACCATGGTGTAGCGGCCGTACCGCGCGATGAACGCAGGCGCCAGGAAGAACGCCGCGATGTTGATCGCCGCATTGCCACCGAACCAGGCCGAAAACCCCAGCTCCGAATAGCCGAGCTGCTGCACCAGCACGACCGGCGCGGCCGACACGAACACCAGGATCATGGCCATGCCCGCCATGCCGAAGCACGCAAAGTACAGAAACCGGCCGCTCGCAACGATGGGCGCATAGCGGGGCAGGCTGTACAACGCGCCCGGCCGGTGCGCCGGCTTGGCCCGCGTCTCCTCGAAGCGCAGCGCAAGCAGCGCCGCCAACGCCAGCGCAAACACCGCCATGAACACGAACGTGCTGCGCCAGCCGGCATGCAGCGCCAGCACGCCGCCCACCATCGGCGCCAGCGCCGGCACCGTGCACAGCGCGCCGTTCAGATAGCTGTAGACCCGCGCGCCGACGGCCGGACTGAAGCAATCGCGCACGGCGGCAAACGCCACCAGCGACGCCGAACACGCGCCCAAGCCCTGCACGATGCGCGCCGCATAGAACACCTCGAGCGACGTTGCCGCCGCGCCCAGCGCGGAGCCCGCCAGATACGCCATCGCCCCGCACAGCGCCACGGGCCGCCTGCCATAGCGGTCGGCCAGCGGTCCGATCACCACCTGGCCCAGGCCCACCGCGAAGATGAACAGGGTGATGCTGGCCTGCAGCGCGCCAATGGACTCGCCAAGTGCGTGCGCCATGGCGGGCAGGGAGGGCAGGTAGATATCGATGGCCATCGGCGTGAGCGTGACCAGTCCCATCAAAAGACCGATCAGCCAGCGCTGGCCTCGGGGCGTCAAGGCAGACTTCATTGCAGGCTCTGGGCCCATTGCAGACCCGGGAAAACCCGAGATTATCCATGATCGTGCGCGGCCGGGCTGGCGTAGAATGCCTTTCCCATGAATCCGCCCGCCTTGCGCCCTCGCATCGTCATCCTGTACTGCACACAGTGCCAGTGGCTGCTGCGCGCCGGCTGGATGGCGCAGGAACTGCTCTCCACTTTTTCGACCGATCTGGGCGAAGTGGCGCTGCAGCCCGGCACCGGCGGCATCTTCCAGATTACCTACAACGGCGACCTGATCTGGGACCGCAAGCGCGACGGCGGTTTTCCCGAAGCCAAGGTCCTGAAGCAGCGCGTGCGCGACCGGCTGGATCCGGGCCGCCCGCTCGGGCACATCGACGGCCACACCGGCGCCCCGACCGGCCCCGTCTCCACGCCCGATCGCTGACTCCACCCGCGTGCCATGAAGGGCTTTACCCATCTGCAGGCACGGTCGCGGCAATTGCCATCTTGGTCCAGTCAATACGCCAATTCTTGGATCTGTTGCGTGGGCATCCGCAAGGGTAACGTTGCGGTTCTCAACCACAGCAGCAAGGAACTGGAATGACCCGCTTGAACTGGCAAGAAGCCGCACCCGAAGGCGCGAAAGCCCTCTTTGGCATCCACCACTACGTCACGCAGCGCACGGCGCTTCCGGCGGAACTCGTGCATCTCGTGTTTTTGCGCGTCTCGCAGATCAATGGCTGCGCGCACTGCATCGACCTGCACAGCCGTGACCTGCGCAAAACCATGTCGGTCGAGAAGATCACGCTGGTACCCGTGTGGGACGAGGTGCACCACCTGTTCTCCGACCAGGAACGCGCCGCGCTGGCGTGGGCAGAGGAAGTGACCCGCGTCAGCGAAACCCACGCGTCGGACGAAGCCTATGCCGCCGCCTCGGCCGCGTTCGCACCCAAAGATCTGGTCGATCTCACGATCGCGATCGCTGCCATGAATGCCTTCAATCGGCTGGGCGTCCCATTCCGGGTTCCCGTTGCCGCCAAGGCATGACGATCTGAAGCGCGCCAGCCACACCTGAGCAGCGTTCCAATTAAGCCCGCGATAAGCAAAAAAAGGCCGGTCCTTGCGAGACCGGCCAAAGCAGCACTACCCCGAAACTTGCCTTGCGGCTACGCGGAGGACTCCGCGTGCTTGAGCGCTTCGCGCGCCTTGCGCTGGCGCAAGGCCGACACCCCGAGCAACGCGATCAGTCCCACGCATGCCAGGATGAAGCCCAGGCTGATGGGCCGCGTCACAAAGATCGACAGCTCGCCGCGCGACAGCAGCAGGGCGCGGCGGAAGTTCTCTTCCACCATGGGCCCGAGCACGAAGCCCAGCAGCAATGGCGCCGGTTCAAACCGCAGCCGGATCAGCGCATAACCCGCCGCGCCAAACAAGGTCACCATCCCCACATCGAACAGGTTGTTGTTCGTGCTGTAGACCCCCACGCAGACAAAGAACAGCGCGGCAGGGAACAGATAGCGGAAGGGAACGGTCAGCAGGCGCACCCACATGCCGATGAGCGGCAGGTTCAAGAGCAGCAGCAGCACGTTGCCGACCCAGAAGCTGGCGATCAGCCCCCAGAACATGTCGGCGTGCTCGATCATCATCTGCGGACCCGGCTGGATGCCGTGGATGATGAGCGCGCCCAACATCAGCGCCATGACCGGGTCGCCCGGAATGCCCAGGCTCATCGTCGGAATGAAGCTGGTCTGCGTCGAGGCGCTGGTGGCCGCTTCCGGACCGGCGATGCCTTCAATGGCGCCGCGGCCGAAACGGCGCGGTTCCTTTGCAACCTTCTTTTCCGTCGCGTACGAAATGAACGACGCAATGGTCGGACCCGTGCCCGGCAGGATGCCGAATGCCGCGCCGATGGCCGTGCCGCGCACCAGCGCGCCGCGCGACTGCTTGATGTCGCCGGCCTCGGGGCGCATGGACTTCATGCTGATCTTTGCCGACGTGACCTTGCTGTCGCTGCCGATACGGTTGATGTTCTTCAGGAAGTCCGCCACACCGAACAGACCCATGGCCAGCGCCACGATCTGCAGGCCGTCGGACAGTTCCAGGATGCCGAAGTGAAAACGCATCGTGCCCGTGTTGACGTCCGTGCCCACCACGCCCAGCAGCAGGCCGACCACCACCATCGCCACGCCCTTGATCGCCGATCCCTTGGCCAGCGTGGCGCCGGCCAGCAGACCCAGCATCATCATCGAGAAGTATTCGGCCGGACCGAACTTGAACGCGACGTCGACCAGCATTGGCGAGAACAGGATCATGGCCAGGATGCCGACGGACGCGCCGCAGAACGACGAGAACATCAGCATGAAGAGCGCAGAGCCGGCCTTGCCGTTGCGTGCCAGCGGATTGCCGTCCAGACACGCTACCGCATGCGACGCGGTGCCCGGCAGATTCAGCATGATCGACGTGATCCCGCCGCCGTATTGCGAGCCGTAGTAGATGCCGGACAGCATCACCAGCGCCGCGGTCGGCGTCATCGTGTATGTCAGCGGCAGCAGGATAGAAATAGCGGCTAGCACACCCATGCCCGGCAGCACGCCGATCAGGTTGCCCATGAACACGCCAAAGATCGCCCACATCAGGTTGTCCAGCGCGAACGCGACAGAGAACCCGTGCATCAGGTTAGTGAGGATTTCCATGGATCAACCCCAGCGGAACAACGGAAACTGGAGCTGCAACGCCCAGGAGAAAACCGCCACGCCGAGCACCGTGACACCGGCGGCAAGGATGGCTGCGCTGCGCCAGGTGTGCTGGCGATCGCCCATGGCAGAAATGAAGACCAGCACGAAGGTCGCCGGCACCAGGCCGCCGAACTTGCCGACCAGGATGAAGGACAGCAACCCGCCGATGATGCAACCCCAGCCGCGCCATTCGGGCGGCGCCACTTCTTCGGCATCTTCCTCGGCGGCCACGGGCGAGGCCGCCATCTTGGCAATGGCCAGGCCCAAGAGGACCAGCAGCACGCCCAGGATCGCGGGGAACATGCCCGGACCCATGCGGTCCAGGCTTCCCAATGTATAGGTTGACGCCTGCGCGATGGCGCCCAGGCCCAGCACGATCATCGTGCCCGCGGCCCACGCCTCGCGCCGCACGGCGCTGCGTTTTGATTGCATGGTCTTTTCCTCCCGTTGTTGTGCTTATGTCTGACTGCGGTCTGAACAAAAGCTGACACTGCAATGAATGCGGGAGTCTAAAAATCCAAACTTCCGTTCACCTTTCAAGGCTCGCGAAAGTTGCGCAGGGGTGTGCGTATCGCAACAAAACCGGGGGAAATCCCTAGGCTGTTTTCAAACGAAATGCGGTTGTTGCGCGCATGCGGAGCGCATGCGCGCATGGGTTCCGAAGCGCACTACAGGCCCAGTTCCGACAGCCCCGGATGATCGTCGGGACGCCGTCCCAGCGGCCAGTGGAACTTGCGGTCCGCTTCCTTGATCGGCATGTCGTTGATGCACGCATAGCGGTTGAACATCAGCCCGTCTTCGCCAAACTCCCAGTTCTCGTTGCCATACGAACGGAACCAGTTGCCCGAGTCGTCATGCCATTCGTAGGCATAGCGCACCGCGATGCGGTTGCCGGTGTAGGCCCACAGCTCCTTGATGAGGCGGTAGTCCAGCTCGCGCGCCCATTTGCGCGCCAGGAACGCACGCGCTTCCTCGCGGTTCGTGGCGAACTCGGCGCGGTTGCGCCAGCGGGTATCAAGGCTGTAGGCCAGCGAAACCTTCTCGGGATCGCGGCTGTTCCAGCCGTCTTCGGCCAGGCGCACCTTCTGGATGGCGCTCTCGTGCGTGAAGGGAGGAAAGGGCGGGCGGACTTCGGGCGTTGTCGTCATGGCAAGGGCCTCATGGACAGGGGTGGAAAAAACGGGAAAAGGAGCGCGCGGACTCAGCCGTCCGCGTCAAGCAGCGCCTGGGCGGCGCGTTCGGCGCTGTCGGTGATTGACGCGTCGCCCGTGACCATGGCCACGGCAATCGCGCCGTCAATCAGCACCAGCAATTGGCGCGCACGCTCATCGGCGTGCGGCAGGCCCGCGGCCTGCACCAGCGACTGCACGTGGGCAAGCAAGCGCTCTTTGTGGCGCCGGGCGACTGCGCGGATAGGGCTATCAGCGTCGCCGATTTCGCCGGCGGCGTTGATGAACGCGCAACCGCGAAAGCCGTCTGACGCAAACCATTCGCGCAGCGCATCGAAGATGGACAAGAGGCGGGCGCGCGGCGACGGCGCGCGGGTCGTGGCGTCGATGAACCACTGCATCCAACGCTCGTCGCGGGCCGTCAGCGCCGCGGCCACCAGGACTTCCTTCGTGCCGTAGTGCTTGTAGATGCTCTTGCGCGAGACGCCGGAGGTCTTGACGATGAGGTCCATACCGGTGGCATTGATGCCGCCGCCATAGATCAGATGTTCGGTGGCGCGCAGCAGCTTTTCCTGCACGTCGGAAGCGGGGGTAAGGGCGGTGTCGGACATTGGGAGAATGATCGTTCTATCTGCAATGGGCAGATGGTAGAACGATCATTCTCCAAAGTCAATCACCAGTTGTAGCGCAGCGTCGCCAGCACCACGCGGCCCGGACCGTAGAAGCACAAGTTGACGTTGTTGCACGAGGCGACGTAGGCCTTGTCGAACAGGTTCGACGCGTTCAGGCTCAGCGTGGCGCCCTTCATGGCCGAGCTTGCGCGGCCCAGGTCATAACGGATCGCGGCGTCGGCCAATGTCACCGAAGGCACCTTCACGGCGTTGTCAAGGTCGCTGTACGTGGTGCCCAGATAGCGCGCGCCCGCGCCGAATCCCAGTCCGGCCAGCGGCCCCGTGTCGATGGTGTAGTCGACCCACAGCGACGCCATGTGCGCGGGCACGCCGGCAAAGGGCACCTTGCCGATCTGTTCCGGGTAGTTGCTCGACACCGTCGTGATGTCCGTGTAGGTGTAGGACCCGACGATATCCAGGTTGCGGGCCAGCGATGCCTTGCCTTGCAGCTCGAAGCCTTCCGAGCGCACCTTGCCGGTCTGCACCTGCGAATTCGCGTGTTCGGGGTCGCGCGTCAGCACGTTGCGCTGCTCGATCTGGAACACGGACGCCGTGATGAAGCTGTCGAACCCCTTGGGTTGGAACTTCACGCCCGCCTCGTACTGCTCGCCCTTGGTCGGACGGAAGGGCGTGCCGGCGTAGGTGGTGCCCGCTTGCGGGCGGAATGACGTGGCGTAGCTGACATACGGCGCCAGCCCCGTGTCCGACAGGTACACCATGCCGATGCGGCCCGTGAACGCGTTGTCGTTCTGCTGCGTGCGTGTACCGGTCAGGTTGTTGCGCGTACTGGCTTCTGACCAGTCCATGCGGCCGCCCGCCGTCACCACGACCTTGTCCATGATCTTGACTTGATCCTGCGCGTACAGGCCAAGCTGGCGCATGCGCTGGAACGTATCGTTGTAGATGGGCGGCGCGTCGATCTGGTAGCCGTAAACCGGGTTGAACGGATTGATCGGCGGCACGCCATCCATGCCGAATCCCAGTTGAGTGTCGAAGCTCGACTGCTGGTAGTCCAGACCGAGCAGCACGGTGTGCGCGAATGCGCCCGTGCGGCCCTGGTACTGAAGCTGCGTGTCCAACGCAAGCGTGCGCGCCTTCTCGTCCGAGCTGAAGGCGTAGCGTTGCAGGGACTGGTAATCCGGCTCGCCATCGGGCAGGGTGCCCCAGCCCAGTTCCGAGATCAACGCGCGGTAATGCGTGCGGTTCTGGTTGTAGCGGGCGTTCTGGCGCACCGTCCAGCTATCGTTGAACTTGTGCTCGAACAGGTAGCCCAGCATCGCCTGGTCCTTGTCGTAGCGGTCGAAGTCCGGCTCGCCCGAGAAGAAACTGCGCGAGATCCGGCCGTACGGCGTGGGCGTCAACGTGCCCACCGACGGCAGCCACTGATCGGTGGAGCCCGCCCTGATGCGCTGGAAATTTGTCAGCACGGTGAAGTGCGTGGCGGCGCTGGGCTGCCACGTGAACGACGGCGCAATGAACGCGCGTTTGTCGCGCACCGTGTCCACTTCCGTATCGGCGTTGCGGCCCTGGCCGGTCAGGCGGTACAGCCATTGCCCGTCTTCTGTCACCGGACCGCTGAAGTCGAAGCCAAGCTGCGCGCGGCCCGGGTCACCGGTCGTGAACTCCACTTCGCGCAGCGGGGTCTCGGTGGGCCGCTTGCTGACCTGGTTCACGATCCCGCCCGGCTGGTTCTGCCCATACAGCAGGGACGCGGGTCCGCGCAGCACTTCCACACGCTCCAGGGCATACGGATTCACGTCGTACGAGCCGTAGTAGCGGGTCGCGAGCGCCAGGCCGTCCAGGTAGATGCCCTGGTTGGACGCGGCCACGCTGAAGCCCCGCACCGTGATGTTCTGATGGCGCAGGTCGTCCGCCAGTTCGGCGCGAACGCCGGCCTCGTAGCGCAGCGCCTGCTCGGTTTTCTGAATGGCCTGCCACGTCATCTGGTCGCGGGTCACCACGGAAATCGACTGGGGCGTTTCGATCAGCGGCGTATCGGTCTTGGTGCCCGTCATGCTGTACGCCGCCACGAATCCCTCCACGGGGCCCCACGCGCGGCTCGACAACGGATTGGCAGCCACCTCGATCGGCGCCAGCGTGGCAACCGGCGCCTGCGCCGCCGGCCGCAGCGCGTAGCTGCCGTTTGCCAGGCGCTGGGCAGCCAGGCCCGTGCCGGACAGCAGCGCGGCCAGCGCCTCGGCGGGCCGGTAGGCGCCACTGACGCCGGGGCTTTGCCGGCCTTCGACATCCGCAGCCGAGTAGGACAGCATCAGTCCGGAATCACGGCCGAATTGCAGCAGCGCGCCGGCGAGCGGCCCCGCGGGAATGCGGAAGTTCGTGGTGGCGGTCTGCGCTTGCGCCGCACCCGGAAACGCCAGGACGGCGGGCAGGGCGCTCGCGATGCCCAGTGCCAGGACCAGGGCGCGCAGGGCTGGCCGCGGTTGGCGCGGCCTCTTGAAGGCGGGAAGACTCATTGGGTTCTCGATGTCGTTGGGAGTGAAGACAGGGACTTCAGCTCCTATGCCACGCGAGATCGGAAAACCCATCACGGAACCTGAAAATAATTTGCGGGTATGGGAGAGGGGGGAATGCGCCGGCCCGCACGGGCCAGATTCAAACCGCCGACCCGCGCGGTCCGATTGACACCCAATAGCGCGTCATCGAGCGCATCGATACGGGCAGCGTCAGCGCCAGCGTCTCGAGCACCTTGTCGGTATTGCCCAATGGATACACGCCGGATACGCGCAGGTCCGCCACCGCCGGATCGCAGCGGATCACCCCGGGGCGGTATCGCGACAGTTGCGCCAGGAAGGCGTCAAGCTGCATGTCGTGCGCCGCCAGCACGCCATCGGTCCAGCTCAGATCGCCCGCGCGCGCCGGCTCAGGCGTCTGGACCTCGAGCGCGGTAAACGCGGCCTGCAGGCCTGCCGCCAGTTCGCGCCGATGCGCCGGCGCCTGGGCCGGCGTCACGATAAGCGGACCCGTCACGGCGTGGACGAGGCTGCGCGCGGCCTCCAGCCGCAGCGCAAGCCGCGATCCGGGCGTTTCGACCTCGCCGTGGCGGGTCTGCACGATAAACGGCGATGCCAATGCGTCGCGGGCGCGCACCGCGTCCACCAGGATCTCGCCGCGCGTCAAGCGAATGCGCCGCCCATCGCCGGCGCCGATATCGATCGCGCTATCCGTGTTGAGCAGCACGGTGGAGCCGTCGGGCAGCGTAAGCCGCCGCTGCTCGCCCACGCGCGTGCTGGCGTCGGCCAGCAGCGGCTGCCAGGGTTCTGTGCGCACGGCCCACCACGAGGCGCCTGCACCGGCCGCCAGCAGCGCGGCGGACTTCATGAAACGGCGGCGGCCGGTGGCTGCCGGGTGCGCCAGCGTCGCGTGCGCCAATACTGATGGCAATCCCGCCACGTCGCCCGCGCAGTGCTGCAGATGGTTCCATGCGCGCGCGTGCTCGGGGTCGGCCGCCATCCATGCGCGCCACGCGTGTTGCAGTTCGGGCTTGACCGCATCCGCGCGCAGCCGCACGAACCAGTCGACGGCTTGCCGCGCCACGGCGTCGGCAATCGGCGCCGCGGGCGCAAAGCGCGAAGGATCGGAAATGCTCACGTCGTGATCTCCCGGTCCGCGTCAAAAGAAGCACTGCAGCAACGCGCGGGCGACGTAGCGCTGCACCGTCGGCAGGGAGACGCCAAGCGTCGCGGCGATTTCGGAGTGCTTCATGCCGTCCACCTGCGCCAGCAGGAACGCCCGCCGCACCGGCGCGGGCAGCCCACTGAGACGCCGGTCGATCTCGACCAGCGTCTCCAGCACCATGGCGCGAGACTCGGGCGAGGGCGCGAACGTCTCGGGCAGATCCGCCAGACTGCGCAAATAGGCCTGCTCGATGTCGCGGCGCCGGTAAAAGTTGGCCAGAATGCCGCCGGCCACCGTCGACAAGAATGCGCGCGGCTCGCGAATGTCGGCGCGCGCATTCCCGAGCACCCGCAGGAAAGTGTCATGCGCCAGATCGGCGGCATCCGTCGCGCTGCCCAGGCGCCTGCGCAACCATCCCAGCAGCCATCCGTGATGGCTGGCGTACATCGTGGTGATCGAATCCGCTGGTCGGGGAGGAGGGGATTCGATCATGGTTGGCCCGGCGAGATGGGTATGGTCGAGAATGAGAATGGATAGCGATTATAGAGGCGGCATTTGCCGATTGGCACGCACTCGGTACTCCTGCTTGCTATTTCTGTCAACTTCGTGCTAAAATCTTTTATCTATCGGCAAAACCCGCACTATAAGAACAACATTACAAGTGCACCACTAAGATTGCCGATATCTCTTCCCGGCGCCGCCTGCCTTCTGAATGCTCCCCCGCACCCGCGGCATTCATGGCCCGCCAGAATCTGTGCATGGTGCTCGGCGGGGGAAGCCATGTGCCTGTCCAGGAGCATGCTTATGACTCATCAATTGACTGCCAAGAAGGGAAGCTTCGAGATCCCCCCGCTGAATTGGAAAGCGCCCGAATCCAACAAGCAGTCCGACCGTCACGACGCGCCGTCCCGTAGCGCCGAGACCTCCAAGCAGGCCGACGTTTCACGCGTCAAGTCGTAATCCGGCAAGCCTCCGGGCCGCCAAGCCGGTTTCACCCCAGGGTGCGTTGCTGGACCTGATTGCGCCCATTCAACTTCGCCAGATACAAGAGTTCGTCAGCGGCCCGGAAAAGGCCGCTGACGGATTCGGCATGGCTCCACGAAATACACGCCACGCCAAAGCTGGCCGTCAGGCCGAACGTGACGCCGGTCTCTGACGTCACCGTGCTCGCGCCAATGCATGCGCGCATCCGTTCCGCCATCTCCACCGCCTGCTGCGCGCCGCGCGTGCGGCACAGCACCGCGAATTCCTCCCCGCCCACGCGCGCGACCACGTCTGACTGACGCCAGGTTGTGCAGCACAGGTCGGCCACGGCCTTCAGCGCCAGGTCGCCGCTGGCATGTCCGTGCGTGTCGTTGATGGTCTTGAAGTGGTCGATATCGAACAGGATGAAGGCCAGCATCGGCTGGCTTTCATCCCAATGCGCGCGCGCCGCCTCAAACCGCTTTTCAAACGCACGCCGGTTCAACAGTCCCGTCAGGTAGTCCGTCTCGGCGGTGTGCGCCAGATCCGCAATCAGCCTGTCGCGCTCCGCTTCCAGGCGTTTGCGCGCCGCGGCGTTTTCCTTAAGCACGCGCAGCGCATTGAAGACCTCTTGGACTTCGCCGTGGTATTTGCCCGGTGGAATCTTTGCCGGCGTCGACCCGTTGGCGACCGATCCAATGATGCGCGTGGCCAGCGCAAAAGGCTGGATCACGCGCTTTCGGAATTGAACCAGCGCCGCCGCCAGCGCCGCTACGAGCAGGGCGGTCGCCGCCAGGGTCACGGCGAGCAACCGGGCCGCTGACACGCGATGCGCGTCGATGTGGCGTTCCATCTCGTCCAGCAGCACGTCGCGAAATTCCGTGATGGCGCCCATCAACGGCACATACGCCGCAGCCAGCTCGCCGGTCGAGACCGATGCGTCGTCCCATTGCCGCGACGCCTGGTCGCGCACCCGTTCCAGATAGGCGAGGCCTTCCCCGAAATAGCGCTGCTCCATCCGCGCATACATCTTGGACGCCTGCGCATCCGGATGCGTTGCCATCCGCGCCCGGATCAGCGCGTGCAACGCGTCGATCCGGCCCAGCACCCGTTCGATGCGGAACTGTTCCTCGGCGGTCAGCTTCCGATGCCGGCTCAGGGCGGGCGTGTAGGTCGAGCCCAGCAGGCCGGCCTGTTCGCGCAGTTCGCTGGCCAGCAGTGCCAGCGTCAACAGGCTGGGCGCATTGGCTTCGCTGCGCATGACCAGCCCCGCGTTGACGGCCAGGCTCGCCTGCCATTGGGGAATGATGCGCACCATGGCGCTGACGCCGTCCCATAGCATCTGCCCGGATAGCTGATCGCGCGGGATGGCGATCAGCCGGTCCACGTCCTGGCGCGCGTCAGCCAGCGCCTGGCGTATGCGTTGGATCTCACTGCGCTTGGCCTTGCCGTCCGCGCCGGGATGCAGGGCTAGCAGCGCCTCGATCAGGCTGTCCGTGTTGGCGCGCGCGGCGGCCAGGGAGGTCATGACCGCTTGCGGCACGGGCAGGGCAGAACCCAGTGCCGCGTTCATGGGACCGCGCTCGGCAGAGGAATGCTCCAGGACACGGATCGTCGCCCGCACCGAGGCAAATGCCTGCCGCGCGTCCGACGCCGCGCCGTACGACTGCCAATTCTGATAGAGCAGGATGCTGGCCAGCACCGACACCAGCAACAGCACGCCGACAGCCAGTGCAATGAAATGACGTTCCAGCGATTTTGGCGCGACGGCAGGGCGCAACATCTCGGCGTGCAGGTCCAGGCAAAGTCGAAGCTGCGCAGGATACTGTAAATGCCCCTACCCAAAACGTTGTTTTGGCAGATTCCGGTCTATTTCAATTTGTGGTGGCAAGAATATTTCGCTGCAATGCGGTTGATTGCGATTTTCTGCGAAAACTTGCAGGGGAGAGGCGCGCCATGCCTTGCTGCGAAATAGGCGGGTACAGGCCGGCGCACGCCTCGTGCATCAAGCTTCGTGTCTCAAGCTTCGTGCATCACGCTTCGTGCATCAAGCTTCGTGCATCACTACGCGGTTGCGCCCCTGCTGCTTCGCCACGTAAAGCGCGGCATCGGCGGCCCGGAACGCTTCGTCCACGTCCGGCCCGGTCGACGGCCATTGGGCAACGCCAGCAGACACCGTCACACGGTTGGCGCCGTGCAATGGCCGCTGCGCGATGTGCGCCCGCAGCCGTTCGGCGACATTCACCGCCTCCGGCGCAGCCACGCCGGGCAACAGGATCAGGAATTCCTCGCCGCCATTGCGGCAGAGCACGTCCGACGGCCGCGAACATTCGCGCATGATCTGCGCCATGTCGCGGATCACCTCGTCGCCCACGGTGTGGCCGTAGGTATCGTTGATCCGCTTGAAATTGTCGATATCCAGCGCCACCACCGAAAACGGCGTGCTGCCGGCCTGCATCTGATCCACCGCGTCCTGCGTGCCGCGGCGGTTGCGAAGCCCGGTCAGCGGGTCCGTGATGCTGGCCAGGTTCAGCTTGCCGATCTTGTCCTGCAGGCTCGTGAAGCTGGCCATCACGGCACGCTTGAGTCGTTCGGCCTCGAAATACCAGGCTTTCACGGACTGGACCCGCTGCATCGCCACGGCCACGTCCTGATGCTCCACGTTCGTGGCCAGTTGCGACAGCGGTAGCGAAATCATCCGGGCGCACCACCAGATGGCCAGCAGGAAGGCCACCGCCAGTGGCGCGGCGTAGCCCAGCAACGCCCAGATCAGGTCGTGGATCGGTTCCAGCGTGATCTGGGCGGGCCGTTGCGCGACCACGCCCCAGCCGCTGATGGGCACCGGCGCGTATCCGGCCAGCATGTCCACGCCCTTGGTGTTGATGACGCGCATCGCCCCCGTGTTGCCCTTGATCACCGACGTGACCACCGGATTCGTCAATACCGTTTCGCCGACGCGCGTGGGATCCGTGTGATAGAGAAGCTGTCCTTCGCCGTCCACCACATACAGATAGGATCCATCGTGGTAGTGGTGCTTGCCCAGCAGCTCATTCAACGCGCTTTCGTTGCGCAGGTAGATCGTGCCCCCGAGGTACCCCATGTAGGCGCCCTCGTTCGAAAAGATGGGGTGCGTGACATTGATCAGCAGATTGCCCGCGATCGAGACGTACGGCTTGCTGATCATGGGCTGGCGTTTGCTCAGGGCGGCGCGGCTGCCCGGGCTGTCGACCTGTGTGCCCAGAAAACTGCGGAAGGACGCCGTGGTCGCCAGGATGGTGCCGTCCGCGCCCACCACGCCCACAGAGTTGAAGCTGTCCGTCTGTTGTTGCACACGCATCACTTCAGCGGCCAGCCGATCCGGCGACTCCATCAGATCCGGCATGTGCCGGGCGCTGTATCCCAGTTGCTGCTGCGCGGATCTCAGAAAACTGGAGGCCCCTTCCGCCAGTTTCGTGGCGTAGACGCGGTTGGATTCGAGCGTGTTCTCGATCAATTGCTCCCGCTGCACGCGATAGCTTGCATACAGGGCATTGGCCGTGGCGGCGATGGCGCTGAAGACGGTAAGCGCAAGCACAAGCCCGCGAAGATTGATTTGCATGGGATCGGAACGGGCAGGGGACAAGCCGGCGCCCGGTCGCTCATCCTGGATCCGAAGAGAATCGGTCGGGATAAAGGCCGGAGCGCGGTGATTGTAAGGCGACTGCAAGCATTACGGCAGGTTGTGCGGATCCTGTAGGGCTGGCTCCTGCGGGTCGTCCAGCAGGCGTGCGGCGGGTGACTGAGCAGCCGCGCCGGCGCGAAAATACCCCATCACCGTCGCCACGCTGGCATGGCCGGTCATCGCCATCGTGTCGCCCAGCGGCACGTTGCGTCGCCCGGCTTCCGTGACGAATCCCGAACGCAGACTGTGCGCCGAATACGCGCCGTCCAGTCCGGCCAGCCGGCTGCGGTCCAGCACGATGTCGCGCACGGCTGCGGCGGCCAGCGGTTCGCCCACGACATCGCCGCGCCTGACCCGGCGGAAGATCGGCCCTTGCTGGATGCCGCTCGCCGCCAGCCAGTCCGCCAGCGCCTCGGCAGCCTTGCCCAGGATCGGTTTCTGGTCCTGGGCCCGCACGGCGCCCGTCTGGTTGGTCTTGGAATGCGCCATCGTATAGAGATAGCCGTCGCCCGTGCGCCGGGTGTTATCCATCGTGGCACGCACCACCTCCGACCGGCGCCGGCCGCCGCTGGCCCAGGCAAACAGGAGCAGCGCGCGATCGCGCTTGCCGCGCAACGTGTCGTCGCAGGTGTCCAGCATGGCCTCCAGCGGTTCGCGCGTCAGCGCCTCCTTGCGGGCGGGCGCCACGCCGCGGCGGGCATAGGCCCGGCGGGTCTTGGACACCAGCTCCCGCACGGCGGCGGTGCGGCAGGGGTTCGGGTGCCCCAGCAACTCATGCGCCTTCGACAGCACCGACAGACGCTGCAGCAGCGTGTTCAGGCTGGGCGCGCCCAGCCGGCCCTTCGCCTTCAGCCGCACCAGCTCCCGGTCCAGCGCCAGCGGCAACTCCCATTCCAATCCGCTCCCGGAAGACCGTTGCGCGTGGTCCACCACAAACTGAATGACCGCCGCCTCGGACACGGGCAACGCGAAAGCGCGGCCATACCGCAGCCCAAACCAGGCTGACCAGTACCGGATCGCCGCGCGGTAACTGGCTGCCGTATTGGCGGAACTGCCTTCGCGCAGCAAATCGCGCACTGCCGCGTCCGCGTGGCTGTCGAGCGTGTCCGGATCCAGCCGCGTCAAGGCGCCTGTCACCGCCGGCGTCGTGCCTGGCAAATCATTCATGTTTCCGCGCCCATGGCAGATAGCCGTCCCTTTGGTAATAAAACGATCAAATAATCCCGTCATGTTAGCTGGTGGGCATGGCGCGGCCGGGATCCGGCCATTAGGTTTGGCCGTGGGGGGCGGTGCTACGATTTCCGCACGCAAGTCAACTTCCGGCGCTTGGGCCAAACCATAGCGGTAAGTGTCCCGGCGGCGTTCCTTCAAGGAGCATTCCATGGCCGCAACCGTCGCAGATTATCTCGTCAACGTGCTTGCCGAAGTGGGGGTCCGCCGCATCTGGGGCGTGACGGGCGACAGTCTCAATGGACTGAACGACAGCCTACGAAGAATGGACCAGATCGAGTGGATGCACACCCGCCACGAAGAGACCGCCGCATTCGCCGCCGGCGCCGAGGCCGCGATTACCGGCACGCTGGCGGTATGCGCCGGCAGTTGCGGTCCGGGCAATCTGCACCTGATCAACGGCTTGTTCGATTGCCAGCGCAGCCGCGTCCCGGTGCTGGCCATCGCCGCCCACATCCCGTCGTCTGAGATCGGGCTGGGATACTTCCAGGAAACCCATCCCCAGGACCTGTTCAAGGAATGCTCCGAATTCGTCGAACTTGTCTCCAATCCGGCGCAACTTCCCGGGATACTGGCCCGCGCCATCAACACGGCGGTCGGCAGGCAAGGGGTGGCGGTCCTGGTGATACCCGGCGACGTGGCGCTCGCGGCCGCGCCATCGGACGCGCCGGCGTCGTGGCCGTTGCCTCCCGCGCGCCCGCACATCCGCCCGGACGCATCGGCGGTGCAGGAACTGGTCCATCTGCTGTCCGGAGCAGGGAAGGTGTCGATACTGGCCGGCAGCGGCTGCGCCGGCAGCCACGACGCGGTCGTCGCGCTGGCCCAGCGGCTCAAGGCGCCCGTCATCCATGCGCTGCGCGGCAAGGAACACATCGAGTGGGACAACCCCTACGACGTTGGCATGACCGGCTTCATCGGCTTTTCGTCCGGCTACCACGCGATGGAGAACGCCGACCTCCTGCTGATGCTGGGCACGGACTTTCCGTATCGCCCGTTCTATCCCAAGCACGCAAAGATCGTGCAGGTCGATCGCGACCCGAGCGCTCTCGGCAGGCGTGCAGCACTGACGTTGGGCATTGCCGCGGACGTTGGCGAGACCATCGCCGCGTTGCTGGAGCAGCTTGACGAGCGCCAGGACAGCGCCTTTCTCGACGCCGCGCTCCGGCATTACCGGAATTCCCGCAAGGAACTCGACAACCTGGCCGCACCGGCGCCGGCAGGCCGTCCGCTGCATCCGCAGTATCTGGCCCGCCGCATCAACGAACTGGCCAATGACGATGCCATCTTTGCGGCGGACGTCGGCTCGCCAACCGTGTGGGCGGCCAGATACCTCACCATGAACGGCAAACGCCGCCTGCTGGGCTCCTTCAACCACGGCTCGATGGCCAACGCGATGCTCCAGGCGATCGGCGCGCAGGCGGCGGCGCCGGGGCGGCAGGTGATTTCCATGTCCGGCGACGGCGGGTTCACGATGATGATGGGAGATTTTCTGTCCCTGTCCCAATTGCAGCTTCCCGTGAAGATCATCGTCTTCAACAACGGCTCACTTGGCTTTGTCTCCATGGAAATGAAAGCCGCCGGTTTCCTGGATACGGGGACGGACCTGTCAAACCCCAATTTCGCCGCCATGGCAGAAGCCGTCGGCGTCCGAGGCATTCGAGTCGAATCGTCGGAATTTCTGGATGCCGCCCTGCAGGAAGCGCTGGCCCATCCCGGCCCGGTGCTGGTCGACGTGCTGACCTCGGCGCAAGAGCTGATCGTTCCGCCCAAGATCAAGCTTGAACAAGCCAAAGGGTTTGGCCTCTACATGCTGAAGGCCATCATGAACGGCCGGGGCGACGAGGTGATTGAATTGGCCAGGACGAATTTGGGACGGTGAGGGGCGCGTATTAGGCGTCGCGTCCCTTCCGAGTCCCGTCCCAAGTGCTAAAAAAATTCTGCAGAGGTGGCGCAGCGAAACGCGCCGCCACTGCGGTCACTTTTCACGCCAAAGCCCCAGCGGAGCGCCGCCAGATCGTTGTGTATTAAATCATACGTATGCTGTATGATACAAAACATCGTTTCTCAGCAAGTCACGATAAGGTTCCATTATCGTGACTAATCCGTCGCGTTAACCCGACCCAAAATCATCATGGCCACTGGAATCACCGAATCAGACGTCTGGTCCGCCGCGGACGCGCTTTTGCTTGAAGGCGCACGGCCCACCATCGAGCGCGTACGACAGAAGATCGGCCGAGGCTCCCCCAATACGGTCAGTCCGCACCTGGAAACCTGGTTCCGCGCGCTGGGCGCCCGCATCCAGGATCCGCGCGCCTTCGCCGCACCGCCCGCCGTGCCTGATCCGATCGCGCAGGCGGCTACGCATTTCTGGGAAGCGGCGCTGGCCGCGGCTCGGGCAGAACAGGCCCAGGCCTATCAGGAACGCTGGGAAGAGCTCGCCAGTGAAGGGGAACGGTTCGCAGCGCAGGCCGAACAGCTGGAACAGCGCGAAGCGCAATTGCTCGAGCGCGAGCGGGACCTGCAGGAAGCCCTGAAGGTCGCTACGGCCCAACTGGCAACCACGGAGGCCCGCTTGCAGGCAGCAGAAGCGCAATTGCGTCAGCGGGACAAGGCGCTCGCCGCCACGCAGGACAGCCTGGAGGATGCGCGCGGCGCCAACAAGGCGTTGCTGGCAGACGCAGAACAGGATCGCGACCGCCACGCGCAAGCTATTGCCGCTTTGGAATCCCGCCACGCCGCCCACGAGCGGCGGTGGCTCAACGAGCTGGATGTAGAGCGCGGAGCCGTAAAGCGTCTGCAAGCTCGCCTGGACGCGTCCCAGGCTGCCGCCCAGCAGCAGGCAGATCAACTACGAGACGCGCTTGCCGCCGCGCAAGAGCAACTTCGTGCGTCGGACCAGCAGGCGGCAGCCTTGCAGGCGCAAGCGCTGTCAGACCAGCGCCTGCAACACACCGAAGCCGTCGCCGCCGCCAATGCGCTTCAGGCCAGCCAGGCGCGAGAATCCGACATGGCGCATCGCCTGGCCGCCGCGTCCGCGCAGGTAAACGATCTGCTGGCGCAATTGAAGTCGCGGGACGCCCAGTTCAGCGACCTGGCCAATCGCTTGCTGGCGATTCAGGAAACGTCTCGGCCAGCGCCGTCGCCGCATCAACAGGACCCGGCGGAAGCCGAGCGTTCCGAATAACGCGGTAGCCGACGCGCAACTGGCAGTCCGCGACCCCGTACGACGGGATGCGTGACAGCACTGGGAAGTGGCGTAAAAGATGCCCCGAAAGAGGAATCGTCCGGGGCATCTTTGCAGACCCTCAGGAAAAACCTTGCTCGTCGGCGTACCGGAGCAGCTCGGCGTTGGTTTCGATGTTCAGCTTGCGCATGGCCGACTGTTTTTGCGTGCCGATGGTTGCCACCGACCGGTGAAGGCGCCGCGCGATCTCGGTGACGGAAAGCCCCTGCGCAAACATCCGGACCACCTCAAGTTCCTTGGGCGACAGGCCCTTGGCCTTGCTTGCGCGCCCCATCGTTACATCGTTCTGGCTGAGCCGCTGGCTGATGCTGTTTGACAGGATCGGACCGCTTTCGCTCAGCGCGCGGACGCAGATGGACACCAGTTCGTCGATCGGCTCTTCCTTGCTGACGATGCCCGCCACGCCGACCTGGCGCAGCTGGTTCAGAATGCCGCTGTTGGACAGCATCGTGAAGACCACGATGGGAATTTCCGGGAACAGGCGCTGCAGCCGTTCAATCAGGCGCAAGCCGTCTTCGTCCGCGGACCGGGCGGCCATTGAAAAGTCGGTGACGATGAGATGGCAGGGATGATCCTGCACGGCAGTGACGAGTTCGAGGCCCGAGCGCGCCGTGGCGACCACCGTGAACCCCGGCACCTCGTTCAGGGAATCCGCAAGCGCGAGGGAAATGATGGGATGGTCGTCGGCGACGATGATCCGCACATCCTGATCGGACGAAAGCTTCATCATGGTCCCGCCATCGTGTTGATGATCGAATGAGCCTGGTGTACCCGGGTGCCCGGACTGCGACACGGCGCGGGGAAGCCGGTCCATGGCTGGCCCCACCAGGCTGAGAGCGCCACGATTTTCGGTACTTCCGTCGGTGAGCATTTTATGTTCAAACTCCACTGAAAAGGCGAGGAGAAGCGGTTGGGCTGCAGGCAGAAAAACGCGCCAAACGGGCTGCCAGGGCTATTGCGAAAGCCGCAGAATCTACCGTCGGCAACACACCTGATACATAGACAAGCTTCGAAAGCCCGTCGCCGCCATCCCAACAAGCGGACTGATCGAAGGCTAAATTTTGTAGGCTAGAGCTTCGCCAGCGTGTCGCGCAGCAGTCTCACAACCGCGTGGCCCTCCGCCTGGGCCGCTGAGCCCAGGCCCGCGTTGCGCAACTGGTCTTCCAACGCCTCCAGACGTTCGGTAATGGCTGTCATCTGCATGACGCTCAACGCGCCGCGCATCCGATGCAGCGTGCGGCCGAGCAGGCGCTGGTCGTTCATCTCCAGAGCCCGGACCATCTGCGCGATGTCGGTTTCCATCGTGCTGACGAACAGTGCGCGGTATTTTTCCGGGACGGCCGGCGCGGGATCGGGTTGCCGGGATGCCCGCGGCTGCGCCGCGGCTTCGGCAATGTCGGCCGATGGCGTGCCGGTTCCCTGCAGATGCCGGCGCAACGTGGATAGACTGATCGGCTTGACCAGCCACGACGTCATGCCCGCAGCCAGGCAACGCTCTTCTTCTTCGCGCATGGCATTGGCGGTGAAACCGATGACGGGAATGGTGGCGCCCTGGGCCCGCAACGCTTTCACGAGTTCATAGCCGTTCATGCGTGGCATGTTCACGTCGGTCAGAACCACGTCGTAACGCGTAAGCCCCCACAGCATCAGCGCTTCCGAGCCGTCTGACGCCACGGTGACCTCGCACCCGAGTTGTTCAAGCTGGTGCTGCAAGGTCGCTTGATTGATCGGGTTATCTTCGGCGACCAGGATCGACAGGCCCAGCGGGGCAAAGGCGCCGATGTCGGTTTCCGGGGTCAATGCATGTTCTCCGCGAATCGCGGCCAGCATGCCGGCGGCAATGTGCTCGACGCTGGTGATGACCCGCACGGTACGGGCGGTGGGCGGCTTGGCGCTAGCGCTGGCCAGCACATGGTGGCCGGGCCAGTCGTGGAGGTTGCCGCTGCCGGGATACAGCACGTCCACCAGGATGTCGTCGGGCGCGCCAGCGGGCAGGGGAGAGGGCGCGGGAACCGCCTTGGCGCCCCAGCGCTTGAGCCATTGGCAGACGTTGTCGGATAGTTCGTGGTGCGGGCTTCGGACATGGACGCACAGGTTGCTCAGATCGGGCGGACTGGCAGGCTGGCCCGTCGCCACTTGCAGCGGCAGATCCAGCGAGAAGCTGCTGCCCAGCCCAAGCTCGCTGGTGACATGGATGCTGGTGCCCATCAGCCCGGCCAGGCGCGCGCAGATGGATAGGCCGATGCCGGCGCCGCGCACCGTATGCGAGCCGCTGTCGATCTGATAGAAGGGAACAAAGAGCTGCGCCTGTCCTTCCTTGGGAATGCCTATGCCCGTGTCGACCACCTGCAGCCGTAGATGCGTTTTGTCGGCCAACGTTTGCGCCACCGTCAGCCGCACGATCACGTGCCCGGAATCGCTGAACTTGATGGCGTTGCTGAGCAGGTTGCTGAGGATCTGGCGGATGCGCACCGCGTCGCCCGTCATCCATTCGGGCACGGCGACGTCCACGCAGCAAAAGAGCAGCAGCCCCTTCTGTTCGGCCATCGCCGCGTAGGAGTTGGTGCATTCTTCCACCAGCTCGCGCGGATTGAAATCCGAAAATTCCAGCGCGAGCTGTCCGGCTTCGATCTTGGTGATGTCCAGGACATCGCTGATGAGCTGCAACAGGATCGCCGACGAGCTTTGCATGCGATCCAGGTGCTGGCGCTGTACCTCGTCCAGCGTGGTGAGGCTCAGTAGTTGCAACGTGCCCAGCACCCCATAGAGCGGCGTCCGGATTTCGTGGCTCATCGTGGCCAGGAAGGTGGACTTGGCTTCGCTGGCCTTGTCCGCTTCGCGCTTGGCGTCTGTCAGCGCCTGCTCGATCACGGCGCGGGCGCTGATGTCGGAAAAAGCACACAGCACGACGTCCTGGTGGTTGTAGCGGGTGGGCGCATAAGCCACGTACAACGGACGTCCATCCGTGGACTGGAAGCTTGCAATCGTGCCCGGGCCGGCCGCCCCGAGCACCTGCCGCAGGAACAGGTTGGTCTGCGGCGAATTGTCCAGTTCCCGGCCGGCCTCGGCGCCCAGCCATTGCAGCGCCAGGCTGTTGCCAAAAACGACTTCACCCCCGGGTCGCGCCAGCACACACAGCGCCACGGGCGCGGTCTCGATTAACGTGCGGCTGAATTCTTCCTTTTCGACGATGTCGCGTTGGGCGTTTGACGCCGGGGCAATGACGTGGCGGCTGTACCAGCGCGAGGACACGATGCCGGTGCCAAGACTGAGCAACAGCAGCAGGCCGGCGATGGCCGGCAGCCAGAGGTTGTCCTGGAAGAAAGCGCCATAACTGACGCGATAGGTGCCGGTCCACACGCCCGACGGGTCCGTGATGCGCAGCACGATGCCTTCTGCCGTGTATTCAAGGCCGTCCTTGGACGCGGCCGGGCCAGGAGGCTCGCCCAGCAGCAGCCCTTCGCTGCGGTGGGTCAGCCAGAATCCGCCATGCAGCGGCTTGCGCAGCGTCTTTTCAAAGATGTTGATCCGCTGGTGATTGAATTGCGTGGTCGCGTAGACGGCGGACGTTCCGTCCTGTCCCGTGGACCAGACCGACTGCGGCATGTCGGCGTAGATGATGCCCAGCATGCTGCCGGCAAGCGCCTCCGACCGGAACCAATGCACGCGCTTGGATCCCGGCGTTTCGCGATTTCCGGGAAGATCTTGCTCGATGAGACGTTGGCGCACCGTCTGCAGACGGCGCAATTCCGTTCTGACCGCGTCCGTGACGGCCAGGAAAGCGGCGGGGCTCAGGCGCTCATACCCCGACACCGCGCCGACGGCAGGCACGCTCATGCTGATGCTGTCAGCCTGGTTGACCAGGAAGATCGTGGAGGCGGGGTAGTACGACGCCGCCCAGAAGCTTGAATAGAAGTCGGCCACGAAACCGCCCAGGTTTGCTAGCCGGCGTCCGGCGGTAGGGCAGTCCGACGCCTGCTCGCACGCCAGCGAGAACGCCATTTCCGCATAGGTGTGCTGTCCTTCGAAGAGCTGCATGCCGAAGCGCTCCGGCACATCGGTCGCATGCAGGTTGATCGTCGTAGACAGGCTTTCGGCGGGGAGCGACGCGTTGTGGGCCCGAAGCTTGCCCAGGAATTGCTCCTGCGCCTGGATGTAGCCGACCAGGATGGAGAAATCGAGCTTGAGGCGATCGCGCTCCTGATCGACGATGCGGTTCAGTCCCCAATAAAGCGCGCCAATCAGGACCAGCGCAAAGGGCAGGATGCCGAACAGGGCAAAATTCAGCCAGCGAGACGTGCGGGTGATCCGGGCAAACGGAGTATCGGGCTTTCGCATGGCCGGCTCTTACCGTTGCACAGGGTTCGTGGCCTGCCGCGCGCTGGCGAGAAGCTGGCTGAAGCGATCGGGGCCGACGGCGGCCGAAATGAAATACCCTTGTGCGCAGTCGCAACCGATGCGCCCAAGAAAAGCAAGGTCGTGGGCCGTCTCGACGCCTTCGGCGGTCACCTGCAAGCCCAGTTGCCGGCCAAGCTGCACGGACGACACGAGCGCTGCCGCCTGGCTTTCGTCATGGGCCGCGCCGCTGACAAAGGCGCGATCGATCTTCAGTTCGGTGAATGGCGTCGAAATCAGGCTGTACATGGAGCTGTAACCTCGGCCAAAGTCGTCCTGCGCCAACCCGAAACCCTTCAATCGCAACCGGCTGGCCCCCATATAGTATTGGCCTTGTATGGCCGGTGTCTCGTCCTCGAGTAGCTCGAAGGTGATTTCGGGCGCCGCCACCCCCTTATTTACCACCAGGTCCTCGAGTTCGTCAGGCAGATCCGGGTCGTCCAGAAACTGAGTGGGCAGGTTGACGGAAACGGGTACTCGAAAGCCCATCCGGCGCCAGTTCAGGTGCGCGTTCAGGGCGTCTTCAAGGATGCACCGCAGCAACGCCTTGTCCAGCCCGTGCCCGCGCACGGCGGCGAGAAACGTATCGGGCGACAGGCAGCCTAATGCTGGGTGCAGCCACCGCGCAAGCGCTTCGGCGCCGACGATTCGCCCGCTGGTGAGCGATTGCTTGGGTTGGAACCAGGCTTGCAGGTGCCCTTGTTGCAGCGCGTCCTCGATCGAGGCTCGGTCCAGCGCGGGGCTCGTCAGGCGCCGGACGCGCGGTGGCGCCAACTGGTCGCGGCAAAGCAGGCTGGCCAGTTGGGAGGCGTGGTGCGGGGTAAAGGGCTTGGAAAATGAGCCCAGCACGGCAAGCCCCTTTTCCTTGGCCATCATGGCGACGCTGTTGATGATGCGGGGTAGACAGGCCGACACGATTGCCAGCCTGGGAGGGCGTTGCTGCCGGGCGAGCCGGTCGATGAACTGCACGCCATCCATGCCGGCCATGTTCAGGTCGATCAGCACCAGGTGATACGGCTGCCGCGCGATCTTGGCCAGGGCGGTCTCGGCGGATGGCGCCACGTCTGCCGGGCCAAATCCGGCCGACGCGAGCTGATCGGCGAGGTGAACGCATTGAAACGGATGATCGTCCACGATCAGGACCCGGTACTCCGAGAGCTTTCTCGTCATGCGGCTTCCTTAAAGGGCATTAGCGCCTGGCACAACGCGGCGATTGGCAACGGTTTGAGCAGCACGGTGTTCATACCGGCATCCTTGCTGCGCTGCAAGTCCTCGGTGAATGCACTGGCGGTGATGCCCACGATCGGGCGGGTGTAGCCCTGCCGTCGCAGTGCGCGGGTGAGCGCGTAGCCATCCAGCTCGGGCATGTGCAGGTCAGTCAGGATGGCGTCGAAATCAGGAAGTTCGGGCAGGGCCAACGCGTCGTTGCCGTCTGCCGCCATGACCACCGTGCAGCCCAGGTGTTCAAGCTGTTCTCTCAAGATCTGCCGGCTGACCGGGTTGTCCTCGACGACGAGCAGGTGCATGTCGAGCGCGTCGCGCGACGGCTCCAGCGCGGCTGGCGCCTTGGTGGCGACGCTGTCCTGCGCCAGGCGGACTGCCGCGATGATGCTGGCCAGGCTATGGCTGTCGGCCGTCCAGGTGTTTCGAGTAGGCCGCGGCTGGACGCCCGGCGGTTGTGCAAACACCCGGGCGCCGCTCCAGGCGGCCGGCGTCAGATCGCGTGACCAGGTTTCCACCAGGACGCCGCCTTGGCGCCGGCCATGCAAGGTGGCCTTGTAGGGCATTGCCCACGCGCCGCAGTGACGCAACCATTGGCACAGATTGGCGACCAGCTCGTTGTTGGCGCCCCGCACGAAGACCGGCCTGGGATCCAGCCGTACGCCCAGGTCCGCATGTGCGCCGTTGACCCGCGGCAGGGTCAGGATGAGCGACATGCTGGTGCCCAGGCCGGGTTCGCTGACGGCGCTGAGTGTTCCGCTCATCATCTCTGACAGCCGCCGGCATATGGCAAGCCCGAGACCGGTGCCATGGACATTCTGGTTGGAACCGGTTTCAGCACGGTAGTAGGGCTCGAAGAGGCGCGCGTGGTGCTTCGCCGAGATGCCCATGCCGGTATCCGCCACCTGGAACTTCAAGGTGGCGAAATGCGCATCCTGGCCGAGTGTTTGCAGGCGCAACACCACCTGGCCCGAACCGGTGTACTTGATGGCGTTGTTGACGAGGTTGTTGAGGATCTGGCGAACGCGGGTGGCGTCGCCCAGGACCCGCGCCGGTGCTGCCACGTCGGCCAGGGCGTGCAGGAGCAGTCCCTTGGCGTCGGCGCGTGCCGCATAGGTTCCGATCACGCTATCCAGCAACTGAACCGGCGAAAACTCCGAGGTTTCGAGCTTCAGGTAGCCGGCCTCGATGCGCGACAGGTCGAGCGTGTCGTTGATGGAGCTGAGCAAGGTTGCCGAAGACTGCTGCATCGTTTGCAGGTATTGCTGCTGCTGGCTGTCCATGGCGGTAAGGCCAAGCAACTCGAGCGTGCCAAGAATGCCGAACAGCGGCGTCCGGATCTCGTGGCTCATGGTGGTCAGGAACACCGTCTTTGCGTGGTTCGCGGCGTCGGCGTGCAGCTTTGCCTGGGTAATGGAATGCTCGACCCGCTTGAACGCGGTGATGTCGTTGATGCCGCAGAGGATGACGTCCTCGGCGCGGTAGGTGATCGGGGCGAACGTCAGGTAGAGGCACCGGCCGTCGTCCAGGGCGTACTCGCGTTCGGTGCAATGGCCGTCTTCGGACAGCAGCCGGGCCAACAGCGACGGATCTTCCAGCAGCCAATCCCGCGCGAGTTCGTTTGACAGCAGCGGCATGCCGTCGGCACGGCGCAAGAGGCACAGACCCACGGGCGCGACTTCGACCAGTCTTCGATTCAGCGAAACGCTTTCGGCCAGGGCTTCGTATTGGCGCAAGGCGGGGGCGACGAGTTTCTTGCGGATGTACCGTATGCCGAAGATGACGGCCGCGCAAAGCAGGAGCGCACCGCCCAGCGTGGCCTGGATGGCGTAGGCGGCGTCGCCCAGGATCCGGCTGACCGGCGTGTAGTAGACAAGCCGCCAGCCGTCTTCGCCGACCGATTTGCTGAGAACGACGTAGCGGGGCAAGAGGCCCGGGCCCCACCAGCCGAACGCGTCCTCGCGTCCGGCGTGCCGGCTCAAGCCCGCCAGGATTTGCGGGTCGTCCGGGCTGTGCAGCACGGGCGCACCATCCTGATCATGCAGGATGTAGCTGCCGCCACGCAGGGAAGACAGGTCGATGGCCGCGTTGATGTCGCCGAGTTCGAGGCCGATCCACCCCGCGCGGGGCGCGGAGGAATCGACGGGCGTGTACAGGTACAGCGGATTGGCGTTGTGCAGGGGCGGCTTGAGCCAGGTGATGGCATTTTGCCCGCCGTGCGCCGCGTTGGGATCCGCCATGGCGAGCTCGCGTGCGATCCAGGATTGCGCGGCGTCGTCCAGACTTGCGCGTTGACCGGGGCGCGGCGCGACGTACGTGGTCTGGCCATTGCGGATGGAACTGAACAGCAGTTGGGTGTGCGCGAACGCAATGTCGTTGAGGTCGCGCGGGGTGAGAATCAATGCCCAGTCGTAGGCGTTTGGTTCTTCGTGCAGGGGAAAGACGTTGATCTGCCCGGTGTTGCCGAAGTGCCGTGGGGTTTCGGAGGCGGGCGCGGCATCGGTATTGCGGACCAGGCTGGACGCCAGCGAGCGAAGCAGCGACTCGCGCTGATCGAAGAAGATCTGCGCGTTGTACGCGGCGGCGTTCATTTGCCGGCGGTAAGTGGAAACCGAGCTGGTAAACGACCAGTAAAGCAGAAATGCAGCGGCCGCCGCGATGCAGGCAAGCAACGCGGCGGCGAAAAGATGCAGGAGCAGCGTGGGGGCTCGGGGGACTGGCTGGACGTCTGGCGCGAGGGTGTTGGATTCCTTGACAGGCATGCGCCCATCGTAGGTAGGGCCCAACTCGGCGGATATAAGAATATTTTGAAAATACGCCAATGACGGGGCAAACGACCAAGCAAATCGTACTTTTACGATTGGTTTGTGTAATGGCGATCCATAAACTCGTCCGCTTATGAACGCTATCAACCAGGCCGAATCCGCCTCACTCGTCAGCGAGCCGTTACGAATCCAACCCGTGCTGGACGCCAAAGGTGTCGTCCGCGAAATGGCGCTGGTCGGCGGCCGCAGCGGTCACATCCCCGCGCTGCTTGCCAATGCCGCCTCGGCAGACGCCTTGCGCCGCGCAGGACGTGTTTTCCGCGCCGCAGGCTGCTTGGCAACGCTGTCCATGGATCATCCGCTCAACGTCAACGCCGACATTCTGCTTCCGCAGCAGCTATGCCAGGATCTTCGCATTGGCGCCGTGGCAGGCGACCAACTGCGCGAAACGCCGCAAGAAGCGCATCCCAGCCAGCCCATCTATCCGTGCGCCAAGGTTACGTACAACGTCCCCCTCAGCGATCGTCTTGCGCAAGGCGCCACGCTTTTTAACGGCTACCAGGAACTGCGGCCCGCGTTACGCGTGCGGCTGCTGCCTTCGCCACAAGTCCAGTTCGGCACGCTTCGCGCCATCGGGCTGCGGGTCGGCATTCCAGAAGGCATCTGCACCCGCCGCCCATTGCAGGAACGCTTTTTCAGCCTGCTCGGGCAGGCCTCCCGTCAAGGGCTGAAGGTATTGGCGCAGGACATCCGCAGAATCGATGACTTCAACTGGCTCCGCGCGCAGCCGGATGTGCTGTTTCAGGGCGAGGCCCTGTCCATCGCCTTGAGCCTGCAATACGTGCAGGAATGGCTGACCAGCGCGGGCTCCGGCTGGCGGGCCTTTCAGTTGGGGACGTAGGCCAAGGCGGCATAGATCAAGGTAGCGTAGACCAGCCGTCACGGCGGATCCGATTAAAATCCGCGCATGCTTCCTACTCAAGTCATTCTGGCGCTGCTGGTGCTACAGCTTGCGCTCCTTATTCCCCTGATCGCCGTGGGCATCCAACTTGTGCGCTGGTTACATTGGCGCTTTCTCGCCAATCCCCAGACGCGGGGAGAGCGCCCTCGATTCACCGGCCCGGTGCTGGCCCTGATTTTCAGCACATTGGCGGCCACCGACTTCATCGGCTTCGAACCCTTCCTGACCCTGTCGCAGATGAATCCTGTGCCGGAGGGCGCACGCGCCTACTTCACCGTGGCGATGCTGGCCCTCGCGGTCTGGTGCTGGGCTTATGCCGGCGCGATCCGCAGCCGGTTCCGCACGATGCTGGGCGTCTCGTAGCCCCTGCGCCCTGTTCTCGTCACGGTTGGCCCTTGGGCGGACCTAGTGGCCCGGATAGACACCCTGGAACGGTTCATTGTCGGGCTCGCCAAAATTGGACCGATGGTAATTGGCGGGGTCGGAATGGGTCGCGCGCGTGGCGCGCGATCCGTCGGCGCGTTGAGAATCCATGTAACTGCAGCCGCTCAACACGAGTGCCAGCAAAGCGCCAGCGAAAGCCATGTTTTTCATGGCACACCTCCACAGTTTTTACCTGCGCCCCGGACCGGCGAACCCGGCCGGTCGCAGCGGCAAGCCGAGCAAGTAACGTTCCCATTCAAGTTCACGCCGATTTCGGATACATTCGACTGATTGCGATGGCTGGCAGGACGGGCGCCGCTCGGTCCGCATCCACCGCAATTCGGGGCGGCAGCCCCGCCAGGAGCCGCGTGTGATACCACGCCAGTCTGTCGACATCGCCCGGGTTCTTCTTGTCATCGTCATGCTGTTGGCCTTGATGGTCGGCAGCCTGTACGTCCTGCGTCCCTTTCTTCCTGGGCTGATCTGGGCCACGACCATCGTGGTCGCCACTTGGCCGGTGCTGCTTTCGATTCAGCGGCATTGCGGCGGGCGGCGCTGGTTGGCCACCGTGGCAATGCTCTTCATCCTGTTGTTCGTGATCGTGCTGCCGTTGTATCAAGCGATCTCGACGCTGGCGTTGCATGGCGGCGCCATCATGGCGGCGGTCAAGAGCCTGCCCGACTATGCGCTGCTGGCGCCTCCCGCGTGGATTGGCAACATTCCGCTGGCCGGCCCTCGCATCGCCCAGGAGTGGCAGACGCTGTCCGACGCCGGCGCGGGCGGGCTGCTGGCGCGCATTGAACCGTACCTGACCACCGCCGCGCACTGGCTGCTGGGTCACGCCGCGATCGTTGGCGTGTTCGTGATGCACATGCTGATCACCGTGATCATTGCCGGCATCCTATACAGCAAGGGCGACGCCGCGGCGGATCTTGCGCGGCGGTTTGCCAACCGGCTTGCCGGCCAGCGGGGCGTGGCCGCGATCAGGCTGGCCGCCTCTGCGATCCGTGCGGTGGCACTGGGCATCGTCGTCACCGCAGTGGTGCAATCGGCGTTGGGCGGTATCGGGCTGTGGATTGCGGGCGTGCCGGCCGCGGGGGTGCTGACTGCGCTCATGGTGATGCTGTGCTTGGCGCAGCTTGGCCCGTTCCTGCCGATGCTGGGCGGGGTTGCCTGGCTGTTCCAGAACGATATGAAGCTTGCGGCCGCCGTGCTGCTGGTCTGGGCCATCGTGGTTGGCACCTTGGACAACCTGCTGCGGCCGATGCTGATCAAGCGGGGCGTGAACCTGTCGATGCTGCTGATCCTGTCAGGCGTGCTGGGCGGCATGTTCGCCTTCGGCATCGTCGGATTGTTCATCGGCCCGGTGATTCTGGCGGTGACGTCGACGCTGCTCAAGGCCTGGATCGATGAGGTGCCGCCACCGGCGGACGTCTATCCGGACGAGGCGGCCTTGGACGCAGACCATCCCGACGGATCGCAGCAGAAAAGGGCGTAACATCCGTCTCAAGGTGCGGGCCATGTGGCCCGCTTTTCGCAATACCCGGCAACACCGATGACAAAGCTTTTAACCGAGGCGCCCGCAGGCGCGCCTGACCTTTTCCTTTATCGCTTCAATCCGATGCACCAGGAGGGGGGACGATGAGCAACACCATGCGGCCCACCAAGCCCGGCACGCTCAGCCTGACCTCTCGCCCCGCGAAGCGCGCTACGGCAAACCGCAGCGGACGTCCGACGAGATCGGACGGGTCCGCTGCGACGAGCAAGCCGTACCAGCGAGACCCGGCAGGCTCCAACCCGCGCGGGTCCGACGCGGACCGGCCCGCGCGAAATGCGACTTCCGGACGCCCCGAGCGCTCTGGCAGTGAAGGCACCGGCCGTCCCGCCAGAGGCCCCGGCGCTGGCCGAGCCAATCAACCGGCCAAGCCCGGCATGAAACCCCGCGGCGCAAAGCCTGGCAACGTCAGCAGGGGCGAGAAGGGCGACAACGCCGGCAGCGCGGCCAGCCCGCGCAGCACCGGCTTCCGATCGGGTGGCCCGGTCAAAGACGTTGCATCGCCAGCCCGCGCCGCCCGCCCCGCGAGAACCCCGGCCGCCCCAAACACCGATCGCCTGGCCAAGCGGCTCGCGGCCGAGCTGCCGTGTTCCCGAGGCGATGCCGAACGCTACATCGAAGGCGGTTGGGTGACCGTCGACGGCAAGGTGCAGGAAGAGCCGGGTTTGCGGGTCGGACCGTCGCAAGCGGTCAGCCTGATGCCCGGCGCGCGGCTCGAAGAAGGCCGTCCGGTCACCGTGCTGGTCCACAAGCCGGCCGGCATGTACGCCGACGACCAGCGGGGTTCCGCGCTGGACCTTATCCTGCCCGAGAACCTGATGCCCGGCGACCGATCCGGCCAGCGCTACCTGAAGCGCATGTTCAACGGCCTCAAGCTGGTGACGCCCCTGGAGCGCGCTGCCAGCGGTCTGGTCGTCTACACCCAGGAGTACGCGGTAGCTCGCAAGCTGGTGGAGGAGGGCCGCCATGTGGAGCAGGAATACATCGCGCATGTCGAAGGCCAGTTGAGCGAGGCGGACCTCGCCCGCATGCAGCGCGGCATGGCGTACGAAGGCCGCGCCGCCACGCCGATGAAAGTGAGCTGGCAGAACGAAAGCCACCTGCGTTTTGCGCTGAAGTCGCCGATGCCGGGTTTCATTGAAGCCGTATGCGAGGCCGCGGGTCTGCGCTTGCTGGCGTTGCGGCGTCTGCGGATCGGGCGCTTGCCGATGGCCGGCCTGGCTGCCGGGCAATGGCGCTACCGGCTGGAGTACGAGCGATTCTGATGCGTCGACCCACCAGCTTCCAGATGGCCGATCCCGTGGTCGGACCGAATCCTCAAATGGGGCCGCGGGGTGATGCCGGGTATGCGGATATCGGGCGCCCGGACGCCGGACGCCGGCGGATGTTGTTGAACGCGGGCGCGCTGTGCCTGGCCGGCTTGGGGCTGGCGGGATGCGCAGGGGGGCGGCGAGGCTCGCCGAACGCCTCGCCGAATGCCGCAGCACGGCGCGACACTGCGCCCCCGCCTTCGCACGCGAAACCGGCAGCCGCGCCTGTGCCCGCACTGCGGCCCGGCGCCAAGGTCGCCATCGTGGCGCCGGCGTCGGCGGCCCCAAACGCCAGCGACCTTGCCGCCGAGTGGCTGGAAGACCGCGGTTTCGTTCCGTTGATCATGCCGGCATCGCGTACGCGGCTCGACGCCCCCTATGAATACCTGGCCGGTACCGACGCGCAGCGTCTGGACGACCTGCATGCCGCGTTTGCCGCGCCGGATATCGGCGCGGTGTGGTGCCTGCAGGGCGGTTTTGGCTCATGGCGGCTGTTGGATAAGCTCAACTTCGATTTGCTGCGCCAGAATCCCAAGCCCTTCATCGGCTATAGCGACATCACGGCCCTGCATCTGGCCATGCAGCGCCACGCCGGTTTTGTGACGTTTCATGGGCCGATGCTGGCGCAGGATCTGGTCGCGGGCAAGCGCGAGCCCACTGAATCCCATCTGCTGGCCATGCTTTCCGGGCAGATTGGGCAGGGGGCCTGGATTCAACCTCCGCCGGACACGCGTGCGGTGGAGCTGGTCGCAGGCACGGCCAGCGGGCGGCTGATCGGCGGCAACCTGGCCCTCATCGCCGCGCTGATCGGCTCCCGCCATGAGATCGACACCCGCGACGCGATCCTGTTTTTCGAGGACGTCAACGAGGCGCTGCCACGCGTGGACCGGCTATTGAGCCAGGTGGCGGCCGCGGGCAAGTTCGACGGCGTCAAGGGCGTGGTCGTGGGCAGTTTCACCCGCATCGCCGGGACGAACCTGGACGACGCGCAGGCGCAAAGCCTGTTGTATCCGCTATTGCTCGAGCAGTTTGGCGCACGCGGCATTCCTGTTCTGGCCGGCTGGCCAAGCGGACACGGCGAGCCCAACCTGACGCTGCCGCTCGGAGCGCGCGTCACCCTGGACACTGCGCGGGCGGCCTTACGGCTGGATCAGGCCGTGATACGGTAAAAGTCAAACCTGAATACATTATTTGCCTCATTAATGGCGCATAATTTGCATCTATGTACCATTAATGAGGCAATTTACATCGATAGCTTGACTCATTAATGATGCATTAACGCGTTTACAGCGCTATTATTGCGTCATGAAAAAGAAGATCGAGCCCAGTTTCGAGGCGGCCGAGGCCTTGGTTCGCCTTGGCGCGCACATCCGCACCGCGCGTTTGCGCCGCAACGAAACCGAAGCCACATTGGCCAGCCGCATGGGGGTGTCGCGCGCGACCATCAACCGGCTTGAAAGCGGCGATGGCGGCGTGTCCCTGGCGCTCGCGTTAGAGGCCTTGCTGCAGTACGGCTTTGGTGACCAGGTATTCGCGCTGGGCGAACCCGACCTCGATGGCGTCGGCAAGCGTCTGGACGCCATGCGCCGGCCTGCCCGGGGCAGCGGCAAGGCGCGGCATTCGCATCGCGCCGATCCTTCCAGCCTGTAGCGCGGCGGTCGACATCGTGCCAGCCAAAAAGCATAAAACCGTCGAAAGCGAGCTCTTCGTCTACGTGGATATCCGCGGTGAGGCCGTGCTGGCCGGGATCCTGACTCTGGACGACACCGACGAAAACCACTTCTTCGCCGAATTCACGTACGTGCAGTCCTACGTGAACGATCCGCGCGCGTTTTCGCTGGATCCGCTCAATCTGCCCCTGACTGACGCCACGACCACTTTCCGGACCGAAAGCCGCTATCAAACGCTAGGGGCCATTTTCGACGCGGCGCCGGATGCCTGGGGCCGCAATGTGATGCGCGTCGACAATGCGGGCGCCCGCGTGACGGAGAACGAGGTCTTGCTCAAAGGCCGCGGCATGGGCGTGGGGGCGCTCTTTTTCAGCGCCCGCCAGTTGACGCCCAACATGCGCAAGACCTACCGGCTGCCTGAAGTCAGCCAGTTGGAGTCGCTGGCGGACCTGCTGACGGACATCGATCAGGGCATTAAGCCCAAGGGGCTGTACCGAGACATCCTGGGCAGTTCGTGGGATATCGGCGGCGCGCGTCCCAAGACGATCGTGCGGGACGCGGAAGGCGAGATGTGGATTGCCAAGTTTCCCCGCAGGGGCGAGTCCTATGATCGCCAGCGCGTGGAGTACGCCAACCTGCAAATGGCCCGCGCCATCGGGCTGAACGTTCCGGAGATCCGCCTGGCGCAAACCCACCTGGGCGCCGTGCTGCTGACGCACCGGTTCGACCGCGAGCTATTGCCGGTTCAACACGGCGCGGACCCGGTCATCGCTCGGCGGCACTTCCTGAGCGGCGCCTCCCTGATCAGCCCGTCCGTGCACATCGGCAAGCGCGAACTGGACGGGCCGCGCGGCAAGGCCACGTATTCCTACGCGCGCCTGGCCGACGTGGCGCGCCGCATCTCGTCGAATCCCGTGCAGGACCTGCTGGAACTATATGCGCGGATGGTTCTGAACGTTGCCGTCCACAACACGGACGATCACCTGAAGAACGTGGGCTTCCTGAAAGACGACGGGGCGCTCACCTACCGGATGTCGCCGCTGTTTGATGTGGTGACCCAGGAAGGGTCGGCCCGCCATTACCTGCATATCGGCGCCGACGGCCGCGACAGCACCTTTGCCAATTGCCTGACCGAGTACCGGCGTTTCGGACTCCGGTCGGAAGCCGCCGCCAGATCGATTATCGGCCGCGTCCTGGACGTGGTGCGCGAGCGCCAGCGGTTCTACGAAGAAGCCGGCATGTCGCCGGCCGAGATCGCGCACGTCGAGGCCGCATTGATGGCGTGGCGCCAGCCGTGGGAGTAGGGGGCGATCACGCCTCGTGCACGGCCTGCGGGTCGAAAGCCTGCCCACGTTCGACCATGCGCGCGTGAAAGTCGCGGCTGAGTGCGGCCAGCGTAACCTGGCCGAGGCGTTGCAGAAGCAGTCGTTGTGCCTCTTCGAATGCGCCGTCCAGTGACGCATTCACCGCCTCTTCGACGAGGCAGCCGGGGGACTCGCTGCGGTTGCCCATCGCGAAGATCTCGGGCGCGCCCAGGGCGTCGTAGATGTCGCGCAGCGTGACGTCGTTGAAATCGCACGAGATCGACCATCCGCCGCCATGGCCTTTTTCGGAGCGGACCAGACTCTGCTCGCGCAGGCCGGCCATGATGCGGCGGATCACCACGGGGTTGGTCTGCATCACGCGGCCCAGGTCGTCGGAGGTCATGGGACCGGGGTGCTCGGCCATATGCAGCAGAACGTGCAGGACGCCGGAAAGCTTGCTGTCTCTTCTCATGCAACAGATGCTATTGCATGACGCCGCACACGGTCAACGCCGCGTGGCTGTCAAAATAATTACATTTCGTGATAGATTGCAAGGTTGATCCCATGTCGACAGATTGCAAAGCGGCGAACTAGATCCGACGTTTGACGACGGGCTTACCGCCGAGACGATCAGGTTTGGCTCCTCCAACTCAGATAAAGATCACCATGACCTTCCGTTACTCGACACACGGTGCATCGCGCTTTCCCCGGCGGCCCTTGGCGCTCGCCGTTGCCTCCGCGATCAACCTGATGGCCGGTTCGAGCGTGGCGCTGGCCGCCAGTGTGCTGGTCGGCATCGGCGGTGATGGTGGTGAGGCGGACCTCTCCCAAGTGGTGGGTGGCGGTGGGGGT